>NZ_JBGOOI010000094.1:0-13346 GCF_041439605.1 Vibrio sp. 1F169
TAGTAAGACTCGCTACACTGTGCGATCTAAACACCTTAAATGATAGGTGTTGCCTCATGAAGAGGGATTTTTTGTATTTAGCTTGTGTTGCTTTTTCCGCTTATGCGAACTGTTTTTCTAAGTAAGATACGATATCCGAAGATTCGTACATCCACTCAGTTTTACCGTCTTTCTCGATACGTAGACAAGGCACTTTCACACGACCGCCGCCAGCTTCAAGCTCTGTACGGTGTTGTTCGTTGTTTTTTGCATCACGAAGTTCAAACTGAACAGACTGACGTTTCATCGAGCGTCGCACTTTTACACAAAATGGACATGCTTCGAATTGGTACAACGTGTGCGTTTTTGCCTGTTCGTTCACTTTGCTTTGTTCTTCTTGAGAACGCTTCACACCGCGTGGGCTGAAAACAAAATTCAACAGCAAGATGACGCGACCTAAAAACCAACGGATAAACTTCATAACTCTCTCTACATATTTAAAATTAGCGTTACAATTTGCAGCATTATATACACAAGTTTTGTCAGATGCTCGCAACAAACCGCTAATATCTATTTTGTCCGTTCGATCGTGTGAGACTTCGCCACATTTAGCCCTAAACGTTTGGACAGTCGAGTCAGGTTTGCTCGGTCTGTTTTCAGAACTCGCCCTGCTTGCGCCCAGTTAAAGTTGGCATCTTCCAACACCTCAGTGATGATGCTGCGTTGAAAATCATCGGTAGCGCCACGTAAACCTGCAGATAGGTCGATCGTTGGTGTTGATAAAGGTGTGTTTTTTACCTGTGTCGTCGCTATAGGCTGATCTTGGTCGAGTGGGCCACAATCTTCTTTAGTGATTGTCACGAGATTTTTGTTAGTGCTACGAGCTAATGCTTTTAGTGCCGAACGGCTAATCACGTGCTCAAGCTCACGTACGTTACCTGGCCAACCGTAACGGTTTAGAAATACCAGTACATCAGAGCGGAATTTAACTTGGTTGATACCAAGTTTACGACGAGCCTGTTCTAGGAAGAAGCCTGCTAGCAAGCTGATGTCGTCACCTCGGTCTTTCAGAGCTGGCACTGCGATAGGGTACACACTCAATCGGTGGTACAAATCGGCTCTGAATCGACCGTCTTCAACTTCTTGCTTTAAGTCTCGGTTGGTTGCAGCCAGAACACGAACATCAATGGTTTGGATGTTGTCTTGGCCTACAGGTTGGATTTCGTTGTTTTGCAGTGCACGCAATAGCTTACTTTGTGCTGCTAAAGGCAATTCACCAATTTCATCTAAGAATAGCGTGCCGCCATCGGCTAGAGCAAACTTACCTAAGCGGTTTTTGTCTGCACCAGTAAACGCGCCACGAACGTGACCAAATAGTTCACTCTCTACCAAGTTCTCAGGAATAGCTGCACAGTTGACATAGACGAGTGGGTTACGTTTACGCTGCGATTGGTGATGCAGGGTTCGAGCAACGAGCTCTTTACCAACACCTGTATCACCATGAATCAGAATATTAAATTCAGAGGGTGCGACAACCGCGATATCGTTTTTAAGCGCGACCATGGTGTCACTATTACCAATCAATTCGCCGCCGTCACGTTCCCACGCTTCAACATTCAGCTCTTCCAGTAATTGCTTTGACTGTTTTGCTTGATGTTCAAGTTGCGAGAAAGTCATCGCCATTTGCATCGTAGAGGCAGCAATAGCAGCGAGAACTTCTAGGTTCCGAGCAGGAATATTCGCGAAGACATCAGGTTTTAGGCTGTCGAGGGTTAGTACCCCTAACAATTTGTCACCAAAAAGAAGAGGCAAACCCATACAGGCATGCATAGGCAAATCGCCGTCGTGGTCGATCAGTAAGCCATCGAAAGGATCAGGCAATGAGCTATCCGCATCAAAACGAACTGGAGAACGCGATGCACAAATCGCATCAAAACGTGGATGTTCTGAAATAATAAAGCGGCGACCGAATGTATCTCGACTGAGCCCTTGCATTGCGATGGGTACTAGCGTGTCGCCTTGAAGGCTTAAAAGTGCGACACAATCACACGTTATGGTTTTACGAATGGCATCGATTAAGCGATTGAAACGGTCTTGATCGTTCACACCGCTGGCTAAACCAATGGTCATTTCCATGAGAGTGGATGCTGAGATATCTTGCATAAAGGGCTCATACTGTTTGTATTTTTATACATGGTAGAGTCTTTATGACATAAAAAAAAGGTCTTTTTGACTAAAGTTTGAAGAGGGTTTTTGAAGGAATGCTAGGCACAACAAGCTTTCGCATGTTGGCACCGTTTGTGCAGTGTGTCCATTGCGTGTTGTCTATATGACTGAATAACTGACCTATCATTGATTTGAATCAATTAGTGCGAATTTATCAGTCCACGTAATTCTCATAAAAATAGTAGCCAAAGAGCTCATTGAGAAAGAATTAATATAAAGTCATCTTTAAATAAAATTAGTCAATTTGACATGAAAGGTCAAAAGACTAAGTGTTCGGAGTAAATCAATGCTAAACAATCTACATATCAACATCATCAAATCGACGATTCCTCTTTTAGAAAGCGCAGGCCCTGCTTTAACTCAACACTTCTATCAACGCATGTTCACGCATAACCCTGAATTGAAAGATATCTTCAATATGACTCATCAAAGAACAGGTCGCCAAGGTGTCGCACTGTTTGAAGCTATCGCAGCTTATGCAAAGAACATCGAAAATCTAGCAGCGTTAACCTCAGCGGTTGAGCGTATTGCACAGAAACACACAAGCTTTAATATTCAACCAGACCATTACCAAATCGTTGGTCTTCACCTAATTGAAACACTGCGTGAATTAGCTGCTGATGCATTCACCCCAGAAGTAGAAGAAGCGTGGACTGCGGCTTACCTATTCTTAGCGCAAGTATTCATCGACCGTGAAGCTGAACTTTACCTACAGCGCAAGCAAGCTGTTGGTGGTTGGGAAGCTGCACGTGCATTCGTAATTGCAGATAAAATTGAAGAATCAGCATTAGTAACAAGCTTCATCCTACAACCAAAAGATGGCGGTGACGTTCTGGATTATACGCCAGGACAATATATTGGTATCGAAGTGAAACCTGAAGGTGCTCAGTACAGCGAGATCCGTCAATACTCACTATCAGACAAGCCAAACGGCAAGCAGTACCGAATTTCTGTGAAACGTGAAGGCCAAGGTCAAGAAACTCAAGGCGTAGTATCTAATCACATGCACGATACTGTTGCTGTCGGTGATGAAGTTAGCCTATATGCCCCAGCGGGTGACTTCATGTATCAAGAGCGTAGCAAGCCAGTAACGCTTATCTCTGCAGGTGTGGGTGTAACACCAATGCAATCAATGCTTGAGTTCTTAAACAACCAGCAGAAAAACGAACCTGTACTGTACCTTCACGCTTGTGAAAACGTAGGTCAACACTCTTTCACGACTCGCGTTAAAGATATTGTTGCCGATAAAGGTTGGGAAGCGAAAACGTGGTACATGAACAAAGGCGAGTCTGCGTGTGAGAACACACATCAAGGTCAAATGGATCTAGCGTCTATCTCCGATACTAAAGGCTTTGAAGAGAGTGATTTCTATATCTGTGGCCCTGTTGGTTTCATGAAAAACATCGTAGAGCAGCTAGACGCACTTAAAGTAGATCGCTCACGCGTACACTACGAAGTCTTTGGCCCTCACGCTAATTTCTAATAGTTCTCGACAGTTCTATTAACACTCGCCTGAACTATTGACACCTTGCCTATTCAAAGGCCTCACATTGTGAGGCCTTTTTTCGTTTGGTTTGTCCAGCGAGAGACAATTGGAGATTGGAGTAGGGGGTGATCAGGGTAAGATCTTCTGGTGTTCGTTTTAAGAACGCTTAACCTTTTTGGACATGTAATCAGAATCAAAAAACTCAGGCCAGTACATTTTCACATAACCGCCTGCCACCCAAATCACTAGGATGGTCGCGATGGTTAATTCAAAGAAGCCGAATTTATGCAGCCAATACCATTGTGGGTATTCAGCACCGAAAAATGTGGTTAAGCGGTGCATAGCAATGGCGCTGATCACGGACGGGAAGGTGACGGCTGCAATCGAAGGTTGGAACTTAAGACGCATTAGACGGATGTAACATAAGTAAATCAATAGAGTCATGGTGATAGCAATGCCAGCCAATGCTCCTGTCAGAATCGGATCTGGGTTGTCGAAGTTCACCAAGTAAGCGGCTAAAGATAAGTTAACCGGAGCCGCCATGATTGCGAGTGTTGGTCTTGCTCGACGTGGCAGGTTTCCTTCGAATACCAAGCGGTACAACACCACTGGCAGCATGAGGAAATAGATACCGATACAAGTGGCCGCCAGTGTCTCTGAAAAAACGGTGTGTCCAAACTGTGTACCTGCTAAGGAACTGCTGATTAACCCCACGGGATACAGGAACCAACTCGGCACAATGTTCGACATTTTGAAATTGAGGATCTGGAAACTAAAGAACAACACCATCATGGTAAAATGCAACAACAACGCGCAGAACCAGACTGGATAGGCGATTATTGGAGATATCTCGGCGAGATAGTCACATAGAATCAATAACGCCATGCTCATCGGCGCCATTAAGCTTCCGCTAAGTGGATGGCGAATGTCATTGATAAAAGTATCAAAACTTGTGAGATAACGAAGTAAAACGGGCAGCAATAACAGTGCGCCAAACGCAGCAAGGTAAGGACGAATGAGCTCACCAACCCCTGGAAGATATAATGCCCAAGCTTGCCCCAGCCCTATAACGCCAAGTGCTAAAGACGCCTGAGATGGTGGAACATTCTTTACTTGGGTTAATCTTCTCCAGTTCAACGACTTGCTCCACTCAGTTAAATGTAGAACGTATACTCTAATCAAAACGTTCAGTCATGCTCACAATCGGTGTTGTTAGGCATGTAAATAATTTCGTGGATAATAGCAAGTTTAACGTTTGCTTTTAAGGTTTTGATTCGAAATTGATATATAAAGCGCGATGAAAGTGTTTTTGATTTTCTTGAGTGTTCTATAAATATTGAGCTTGGTTTGCTTATTGTAGTAGTGGAATTTGACTGTATTAGTGGAACTTAACGAGTTACGTTTAAGTCCCACATTTGAACTGAAGTTTTCAATGTAATTAACGAACTTCCTCTTGCTGAGGGAGATCTTGCTGTCTTAGTTTCTCGTTTTTCAGCGTACGGTTAAGTAGTTGGCTGTAAATTGGCTGACCACCTAACATCTGAGCAATGATTACCGCGCCTAAGCAGGTGATGATCAACGGTAAGATGAGGTAGTAGTTATTGGTCATTTCAATAACCAACAGTATGCCAGTGATAGGTGCTCGCACGGTGGCGGCAAATAAGGCGCCCATGCCGGCAATCGCAAACATACCCGGCTCTATGTTCAGTTCAGGGAAGAATGCAGCTGCGATAAGCCCAAACGCGTAACCAAAGAGTGTTCCTAGAGCAAGCATTGGTGCAAAAATACCACCCGGTGCACCAGAGCCGAAACAAAGTAGCGTGGTCAGCACGCGCCCTAAGAAGATTAACAGCAGCACGTTTGCGCTGTAGTTGCCATTAGTGATATTTGGGATGATACCAATACCACCGCCAGTCAACTCCGGTATATAGAGCAGCAATAAGCCAAAGCAACCGCCCAACAGGGAGCCTGTCATTAAGTAGCGTTTACGGTCATTCTTGTGTATTGCCACAAACAGGTCTTGCGAAAGTGTAATCAGCTTATTGAAAATCACACCAAACAGGCCGAACAATACGCCTAACAACAAGAATAACCACAGAGCATCGAGTTCAGGCGGTTGGTATTGAGGCATTGTGATAACGGCAGATTGGCCATTGATCGAACGAAATACAATATTGGCTGAAACCGCCGAGATGATGACGGCTTTGATTGAAATGAGTGAGTAGCGAAACTGTGGTCTCATCTCCTCGACTACAAACATGATTCCGGCGAGTGGTGCGTTGAATGCCGCGGCCAAACCACCTGCGGCACCCGAAGCCAATAGTGAATGTCGGGCGTCGTCATCTTTGACTCGAAAGATATCGGTGACCATGCGGCCAATACTGCCGCCCATTTGAACGGTTGGTCCTTCACGGCCTAAAACCATCCCAGAACCTAATGCGCCCATACCGCCAAAGAATTTTACTGGCAATACTCTCCACCATCGAACAGGGCGCATACCGTCCATCGCCCCTTCAATTTCAGGGATGCCTGAGCCTGCAGCCTCTGGAGCGAAACGGTGAACGAGGAAGTAACCAATAAAGGCAAATGCAGCACTAATAAGGAAAGCGGCGAGCCAAAGAGGTAAATAGCTACCAATCTCATCTTTTAGCCAATCGGTACGAGTTTCGGTGATGAAATGAACTGCGACTTCGAAATAGGTACCCACCACGCCAGCAAGTACACCTACAATACAAGAAAGAAAGAGAACGGAAGCGGGTGTCTTATCTCTTGAGAGAAATTGATTAATAGCATCCCTTGGCATTTTGGCGAGTAGGGACTGCTTAATTTTCTCTCTTCTGGTCATTGAGATAAGGCTCCTGAATGGGTTGAGGCGGGACTGCAATAAATTATACGCGTCCTCTGCATATCCTATAGCAGCAAAGATGCAAAGTTGAATTTCATTTATGGAATATACGTGTTACATAAATGGAATCTATAGGCAATAGTTGAATGGCCGTCACAATTTTGATCGATTCTCCGGTGGCGGCTTGAATATCCCCAAAAATGAACCATAGTTAAATCGTAAAGCAACATAACGAACCGCAAGGAGAAGTGAGGTTTTACACACAATTTGGATGGATTCAGAATAAAGTTTTAGTTCCTCGTTAAATGTTCAGGTCGATATTTAAGGCTTCCTGATTCGCGAACTCACGATTGAGTAACGAGGGTGAGGCGTACTGAGTAAGTACGCCTTTAGTTCGTCTGGAGCATTCCTTTTTCATAGTTCCCCCCTTTCTAGTGACACTCATACAACTTCTGGCTTAAATCATTCTCCGTATAAACAAGCGATTGGGGTCAATTTCTCCGTGATTGTGTATATACTCCTAAAAAAAGGAGAACTGATATGACCAAAAAAGTTCCTACAAACATAATTACGGGTTTCTTGGGTGTTGGCAAAACGACAGCTATTTTGAACCTGCTCAAAAATAAACCTGAGAATGAAAACTGGGCTGTTCTGGTTAATGAGTTCGGGGAAATTGGCATCGATGGCGCATTGATGACAGATCAAGGTGCTTTGATTAAAGAAGTACCGGGTGGCTGCATGTGCTGTACCGCTGGTGTGCCTATGTCAGTGGGTATTAATGCTTTACTACGCCAGAAGCCGGACCGTTTATTGATTGAACCTACAGGGCTTGGTCATCCAAAGCAGGTTATTGCGACGTTAACTTCAGAGCAATACACACCTTACGTTGACCTAAAAGCGACGCTAGGTTTGGTTGACCCAAGAAATCTGTCGATTGAGAAATATACGTCTAATCAGAACTTCAATGATCAACTGGACAGTGCAGATGTGATTCTTGGTACTAAGGTTGACCTTGTTCATTCTGAAGACATCGATGTGTTCAATGATTGGGTGACGGATCAAACGCCAGCAAAAGTCTTCCATAAGCTAATTCACGATGGTGAAGTGCCATTGGAAGTGTTGGACATTGAAAGAGTATACGGCAGTGCTTCCTCTCATATTGAAGCGCATCATCACGATCACGCTGAGCAAGAGCCTCAATTCCAACTTCCTCCCGGTGAAGCTTTCATCCGTAAAGAGAATAAAGGACAGGGCTATTTCAGTTGCGGTTGGCTATTTGGCGCAGAGCATAAGTTTGATTTTGATGCGCTGTTTTCAATGCTGTCGGATCTAACGGCTGAGCGTGTAAAAGCCGTAGTGAACACCGACCAAGGTTGCTACGCATTCAATGTGGCGAATCAAGTAGTGTCAGTGAATGAAATTTCCCTTGATGGCTTTGAGTCTCGTCTTGAAGTGATCGACTCGCAGTTAATGCCTTGGGACGATCTCGAGCAGATTCTACTCAAGCTGTGTGGCATCAAATAGCCCTGTTTTTGCTGTTTGAACTAAGGATCTTGGTGTTTACCTCGTTGAAGGTGGGGTAAACACCAGATTAAATGAGAAAGTTTGCGTTATATCACGATAAATGTGAGATAAATCACTCTAATTACTTTATAGTGCTCGGCTGAAATAAGAATGTAGGCTGTCTGCTTAAGGAACCCGTAACAATGTCATTTTCCTCTCAAGGTTTTGCTCCTGAATTAGTCAAAGCGTTGACTGAGTGTGGTTATGAAAAACTCACTCCAATTCAACAAAAAGCGATTCCAATGGCTCGTAAAGGCCATGATATTTTTGCTACTGCTCAAACCGGTACGGGTAAAACAGCGGCATTTTCATTGCCTGTTATCCAACACCTTTTGAACAGCGGCAAAAAGGCTTCTAGAGGAACGGCTCGCGGCCTTATTCTTGCTCCAACTCGTGAGCTTGCTGCGCAGATCGCTCAAAACATTAAAGACTACGTTAAATACACGGAACTAAGCGTTTCAGCGGTTTACGGTGGTAACAAAATGTCTTCACAAGTTCGTCAATTAGAGCTGGGTGTGGATATTTTGGTTGCAACACCTGGACGTTTAGAAGAGCACTTAGAAGCGGGTAACGTGGCTATCGCAAACCTAGAATTTCTAGTATTTGATGAAGCTGACCGTATCCTTGATATGGGCTTCATTAATGCCGTTCGTAAGATCATGCTAGATGTAGAAACATCACCGCAAATCATGATGTTCTCTGCAACGACTTCTACTCAGTTAAACCAACTGTCTGTTGATATTCTGCGTAAACCAAAACGTATCAGTGTTGAGCGTGAAAACTCAACGGCTGCAACTGTTGGTCACGTGGTGTATCCAGTTGATCAAGAGCGTAAAACAGAGCTACTTTCTGAGCTGATCGGTCGTAAAAACTGGCGCCAAGTGCTTGTGTTCGTGAACTACAAAGAAACAGCAAACGATGTAGTTAAAGAGCTCAAGCTTGACGGCATTAAAGCGGTACTTTGTCACGGTGATAAAGCGCAAAGTGCTCGTCGTCGTGCGTTGGATGACTTCAAAGAAGGCAGAGCGCGCGTAATGGTTGCAACCGACGTTGCGGCACGTGGCCTTGATATCGAAGACTTACCACACGTAATTAACTATGACATGCCTTTCCTAGCGGAAGACTACGTTCACCGTATTGGTCGTACAGGTCGTGCTGGTAAACAAGGTCATGCAATCTCTTTTGTTAACCGCGAAGAAGAGCTGACTGTTGTTCAAGTCGAAAAACTGATTCAACAACGTATTCGCCGTGTTGAACAACCGGGTTATGAACCGAAGAAACGTGATGCTTACATCGAGAAGCTGAACACTAAATCGGCGTACAAAAACCGTCAGGGTCGTAAGAACAACGCGAACGAAGAGCCACAAGATCAAGCAAGCGCTGAACGTCGTTTGACTATGATGAAGCGAATTAAAAACCGTCGTAAGTAATTACGGTTGGTGATTGAAAAGAGCCACTGTTATGTGGCTCTTTTTGTTTGTATTGATCGCAATATTGTTTATTGTCATCACTGCTTCGTTTCAACCTCGCTTCATTTCAAGCCCGATCAAGAAACAAGAACTATTAAATAGAAATAAGTCGATAAGGTAATAATATGGATAGCGCACTACTTTGGGCTTTTATTCCCACGTTTTTCTTCGTGTCAATCACGCCCGGCATGTGTATGACTTTGGCGTTGACGCTAGGAATGAGTGTTGGATACAAGCGTACATTATGGATGATGATCGGTGAATTGGCTGGTGTTGCGGTGGTTTCTATTGCTGCGGTATTGGGTATTGCATCTATTATGTTGAACTACCCGTGGCTATTTACGGGCTTCAAATTTGTTGGTGCAGCTTACTTGTTCTATCTAGGCGTTCAGATGTGGCGTTCGAGAGGCAAACTGGCGATCAGCACTGACAACCAAACAACAAAAGTCAGCAATGATTGGGACTTGGTGGTTCAAGGCTTTGTCACTGCAATTGCGAACCCAAAAGGCTGGGCGTTTATGATTTCTCTGCTGCCTCCCTTTATTAACAGCAATAAAGACTTAGCGCCACAGTTGTTGATTTTAGTGTCGATTATTCTGTTTTCTGAGTTTGTTTGCATGACCTTATACGCGACAGGCGGAAAGAGCTTAAAGCATATGTTGGGCAAAGCCGATAACGTTAAGTTGATGAACCGTATTGCTGGCACGCTGATGATGGGCGTTGGTGTTTGGTTGTTCGTGAGCTAGCGATAATGGTTAGAGATCTCTGACTCAGTCGTTCCTCCTTCTCGAGGATGACGGTGCGTGATTTGGTTTGGGGTGAAGAGCAGTTTACAAAGTCGCAGATCATTAGTTGAATCAAAGATCGTATAGAATTTAAAAAAGAGCGATAGGGCATTTGGCCTTATCGCTCTTTTTTGATTTTACTTAACTAGCGAACAGAAACTAGATAACAGTAAGGTTGCTGATCTTAGGTAGATTTGCTTATTAAACCGCGATTTCACCGCCGTCTTCACGACGAATCACAACGGTAGATGCTCTTGGGCGAACATTGCCTTGAGTTTGTGCAGTTGCATCGTCTGATGATGGCCAGTTTGCAGGGTGTTGAATGTTCACGAATAGTGATTTGAAATCTGGGCTGATGGTAAAGCCAGTCACTTCACAACCGTTTGGCCCCACAAAGAAGCGTTTAAGCTGTGCTTGGTTATTTACGTCAATCACCGCGCTGTTGCCTTTGTCATCCGTTAACTGAGATGGAACAACAGCCAGCATTTGATCGTTGGTGTAGCCTGTAACTTCGTCTGCGCCGTTATCTGTTTGAATCCATAAAATACCACGAGCATCAAACGCTAAGCCATCAGGGCTCGCGAATTGGTTCATGTCTGTTAGACCTGAGCGGTTAATTGACTTGTCTTCCACTGCTGGAGAACCGAAGACAAAGATATCCCAATCGAACTCGCCTGCTGTTTTGCCTTCATCCCAACGAATTACATGACCGAACTTGTTGTCTACGCGAGGGTTCGCAGAGTTCGCTTCTTTACGCTTGTTGTTATTAGTCAGCGTAAGGTAAGCCGTCCCCGTCATTGGGTCAACAGAGCACCATTCAGGGCGATCCATTGGCGTTGCGCCTACAAGGTCGGCTGCGCCTGCTGTATTGATGATAAGCGCTGCTTGAGAATCAAATGAATCACCAAGTTTGCCGCCGTTCGTGGTCTTGCTACTCAGAGTTAGCGGTAGCCAAGTGCCTGAACCATCATCGTTGAACTTAGCCACATATAGTGTGCCTTTGTCCATGTACTTGTCACCCGCACTTAGACGGTTACTTGGCTCAGCGTCACGCGGGTCCCATTTCTCTTCAGAAACGAATTTGTACAGGTATTCAAAACGAGAGTCGTGGCCAGAATAGAACACGATTGGCTCGCCTTCGGTCAACTTACCAAACGTACAACCTTCATGACGGAAACAACCCAATGCTGAACGTTTCTTAGCGCGAGAGTTCGCTGTGTATGGGTCGATTTCAACAATGTAGCCGTGACCATGTGCTTCGTTACGGTAGTCATCAATCGGCGAATCAGCGCTTGGTGTTACGTCAAAGCGTGCAAACTCGTCTAAGCGTTCTTGTTGGTTGCCAGAAAGCGTGTCCCAACCGTAACGTGTTTTGTCGGTTGCGATGCCAATACGTTCTTGTGCTGGCGTTGTCTCGCCTTTGTTAACAAAATAACCCGGCCAGTTTTCTTCACACGTTAGGTAAGTGCCCCATGGCGTGTAGCCATTACCACAGTTGTTTAACGTGCCACGAGCTTGGCTGCCGTCTTGTGAGAACTTGGTTTTGGTAAATTCACTGTGAGCAACAGGGCCAGACAGGTCCATTACTGTTGCGCCTGTATAGCGGCGGTTCAGTGGATCGTTATCGACCATCACCCATTGGTTGCCTTCAAGTTTCACACGAACCACACTGACACCGTGCGCGTTGATCTCTTTACGTACTTCATCAAGGCTAGGGCGAGCGCCTTCGTTGTATGTTGGGCCGTTGGCGTGCAGCGCTTTTTGGTCGATGTATTCGTGGTTGATCACCAACAAACCGTCGTTGCTGTTGCCATTAAGCGGGAAGAAGTGCATGCCGTCGTGGTGCATGCCCAGTGAGTTTGCTTGATCTTGTGCGTTGTTGGTTCCATCTTTTAACCAAGCCTTGCCTTGCTTGTTCAGTGGGGTACCCCAAGGAACCAATACTTGTGCTGTATAGCCTTTTGGTACAACGACACTGTCTGTCAATGATCCTTTAACCGATTCGAATGCAAGTGTTGCAGTGCTTTTTTGTGCGCCCGTTGCTTGCATTGTCGCAGCGTTAGCCGTGCTGTGACCCGCTAAACCAAACGCGCCAAATGCGGTCATTGCACTGATGCCTAAACCGCCTTTCAGAACATTTCTTCTTGAAAGGTTCGCATCTAAAACTTCTTCGAAGGGTTTGTTTTTGCTCTTGTTAAAACGAGTGCTATCAAATGTTTCCTTGCTCATCTCGACTGCTTCCTATTGGCTGATTTTATTATTCGTTATTCATGACTAACTCAGTTATTAACTAATGAGTTAATAAGTTTGGTCAATGTGTGACTAATCGTGAAGCAGTTAAGTGACAGATTTTTATAGATTTGATTAAGATTTTGTTTCTGTAGCATGATTTTTTCTGCTAAGCCTCTCGTGCAATACAAAACTCTTGGGAATTAACGAAGAACTGTGTATAAATGCTTTATCAAACGAAAAGAGAGACAGTTATGAAATTAGATAAAATCGAAAACAAAAATCGCCGCCTACGCAAGAAGTTATACCTAGGTGAATTCGCTATTCTAGGTTTTGAAGTAAGCTGCACGACTTCGATTGCTGATTTTGACCAATACGATGTGTTCATCGATGAATTTATCGATTTTATCGACAGCATCGGCCTGTGCTTTGGTGGCGGTGGTTTAGAGCTGTTCGAAGGTTTCTTATGTTGTATTGAGCGCTACCGTTCAGTGACAGAAGCAGAGCAACTGCAAGTAGCGCAGTGGCTTGAAGCTCGCGCAGAAGTAAGCAAAGTAGAAGTAAGCGAACTTGTTGACGCAAACTACGCATTCTAAATTGGTGTTGTTCGGCGAACTCAGTTGGAAGCGAATAGAGCTTTCCTAAGAGAAGCTTTATACATCAGTGAAAGGCCCAGTCGGTATATCGATTGGGCCTTTTTGCGTTTGGTTGTCCCGTCCTGAAATGTGTTTACACATTGAGGACGAATTATGACTACTTCAAAT
>NZ_JBGOOI010000095.1:0-12863 GCF_041439605.1 Vibrio sp. 1F169
CGCATCTGGTTTGGGACCAGAGGGTCGGGGGTTCGAATCCCTCTTCACCGACCACCTTAAGAAGCCCTAGTCGAAAGACTAGGGCTTTTTTGCATCTGAAATTTAGATAACTTGAACAGAGTGGGGGTTCGCCTGATGTTCAAAGAATGTCTCTTCACTGACCGCCTTTAAGAAAGCTCATCAGAAATGATGAGCTTTTTTTTATCTGTAGATCACTAGATTGGAACCCAAGTGGGGTTCGCCTGATGTTCAAAGGATGTCTCTTCACCGACCACCTTTAAGAAAGCTCATCAGAAATGATGAGCTTTTTTTTCATCTGTAGATCACTAGATTGGAACCCAAATGGGGTTCGCCTGATGTTCAAAGGATGTCTCTTCACTGGCCACCTTAAGAAGCCTCAACTAGCCGTCCGTGTCAGGAATGACGGGGCTTTTTTACATCTCTCATTTCAGTAATCCTCAATTTTTAATGCTGGGACCTCAACCGCTTCGATATCTTGCCTGATGTCACCTCCGTAAATCTCCCCCTCCATATAACAAGGCAGGCTTTTACCCTTTATCTCCATTATGGTGCTTATACGGAGCAGTTTGCTTTATCAAATGTGCAGATCGATATCTAATTTTATATAAAACTCACCACCAATCATTCGACAAATTAATAGGTTTGGTCTAAGGATTTTTATGAAAAGTGAAATTTGACGTTAAATATGTTCTCTAAGGCCTGTATTTGACAGATTTCTTCGAATCTTGTTGTTTAAAAAATCCTTTGATTTATTAAATCTTTCGTTTTTCTTGTTTGTATTTATCAAAAAAAACATATGGTTGAATATGTTGTTGGGTTGGTTTTATCTGGTTATTTTGTTTGCTTAAATTGGTAAAGTCAGCGTTTGTTTCTATAGTGTTAATTGTTTTTTGGAATAATTATTTGATCTTGGTGATTGATGGGGATATGTGCTTTGAATGATATGTTTAACTCTACAAGTACGCAGTAGTAAGGGGTTTGTGAGTATTTATTATTGGAAATATAATGCTGGTTTTCATTACTATATGCTATTCGAGTGAATACTTATGTGGTATTTTTACTTGCTAAGCGTTTAATGTCGACTTTTTATCCTATTTTTGTTGCTTTTCTGTGAATTATTTGCCAAATTGTCAACCGTATAAAATATCAGAACAATATTCTGGTAAGAATGGATTCAATTTTGCAGACAGGGCAGAAAGCTGCCAAAGCAGTAGAGGTCTGGTAATGTCACTTTTAGAAGTAAAAAATCTTCGTATCGAATACCCATCTCGTCATGGAGTTCACGCCGCAGTGAAATCACTTTCGTTCAACATTGAACGTGGTGAGATTGTTGGCGTTGTAGGCGAGTCTGGTGCAGGCAAATCAACAGTAGGTAATGCTGTGATCGATTTGCTGAGCCCTCCTGGTCGCATTGCTAGCGGCGAGGTATTTCTGGACGGTGAAAAAGTTTCAGGCTTATCTCCTGAACAGATGCGTTCTGTTCGCGGCTCAAAGATTGGTTTTATCTTCCAAGATCCAATGACTTCTCTTAACCCTCTATTCACAGTAGAACAGCAGTTAAAAGAGACGATTCATGCCAACATGAAGGTTTCGGATCAAGAAGCCTACCAGCGCTCATTAGATTTGATGAACCAAGTTGGTATTCCGCAACCAGAAAACCGTTTAAAGCAGTACCCACACCAATTCTCTGGCGGTATGCGTCAGCGTGTTGTTATCGCGATAGCATTGGCAGGTGAACCTGACTTAATCATCGCAGATGAACCAACAACCGCACTGGATGTTTCTATTCAAGATCAGATCTTGGGTTTGATTCGCGACCTATGTATTAAGAAGAATGTAGGTTGTATGTTGGTCACACACGATATGGGTGTGGTATCTAATGTTACCGATCGCGTGGCCGTTATGTATCGTGGTGATTTGGTTGAGTTTGGTCCGACGGCGAAAGTCCTTGGTACTCCTGAACACCCTTACACGCACAGTCTTATCTCCGCGGTTCCGCGTTCAGATCGTAAACTTGATCGTTTTCCTCTTGTGAGCTACATCGAAGAAGCACATGAGATGGAACCACTTGATGTGAAAAACCACTGGTTAGGTCAAAGCCAAGACCACCGTGATTACACTGGTCCACTGTTGAATGTTGAAAACGTAAACTTGCGCTTTACTACCAAGGATTCTTTCTTTGAGAGTCGTCGTGAGTACGTTCAGGCGTCAAACAACGTGAGCTTTGAAGTACACGAAGGTGAAACTTTTGGTCTTGTTGGTGAATCTGGTTCGGGTAAATCAACGATTGCTCGTGTGATTGCTGGTTTGTACGCACCTAACTCAGGTAAGGTAACGTTTGAAGGCGTTGATCTTACGGGACTTAAATCTGAAAAAGAACGTCGCCCAATGCGTCGTCAAATGCAGATGGTTTTCCAAAACCCTTATACATCAATGAACCCTCGAATGAAGATATTCGACATCATTGCTGAGCCGATCCGATTCCATAAACTGACGCGTAACGAGAATGAAACTCGTCAGATCGTTAACGACCTGCTAGAGCACGTTGGTTTAGGCAAGATGGCTGGGGTTAAATACCCACACGAATTCTCAGGTGGCCAACGTCAGCGTATTTCTATCGCTCGCGCCTTGGCAACTCGTCCACGTCTTTTGATTTGTGATGAACCTACCTCGGCGCTGGATGTGTCGGTTCAGGCTCAGATCCTTAACCTATTAAAAGATTTACAAGACGAGCTCAACCTAACCATGCTGTTCATCAGTCACGATTTACCGGTTATTCGCCAAATGTGTGATCGTGTTGGTGTGATGCAAATGGGAGAACTATTGGAAGTAGCGCCAACTGAGCAGCTATTCCAATCGCCTCAGCATGAATACAGCAAACACCTAATTTCTTTAATGCCTGAATTTACAGGTTTAAGAGAAGAAAAAGCAGTGGCACAAGCCGCGGTATAAAAATCAGCAGGCTGGAGTTTAGCTTGCTAAAAACAATAAACAGACGCAAATACAACAACTAGGGATCTGGATTCCCGCATGAAGGAGTTATGCAATGAAAACCATGAAAAGCAAATTAGCAGTAGCTTTAATGGCAGCTGGCCTAAGCTTTAGTGCAGCAGCAGCAGATATTACCGTTGGCTACGCAGCTGACCCGGTATCACTTGACCCGCACGAGCAGCTGTCTGGTGGCACACTGCAAATGTCTCACATGGTGTTTGACCCTCTAGTACGTTTCACTCAAGAGATGGATTTTGAAGGCCGCCTAGCATCTAGCTGGGAGCGTGTTGATGAAACGACTTTCCGCTTTAACTTACGTAAAGGCGTGAAATTCCACTCTGGTAACGAACTGACTGCTGATGATGTTGTGTGGACTTTTGAACGTCTACAAGCTTCTCCAGACTTTAAGTCTATCTTCACGCCATACGAAAAAATGGTAAAAGTGGATGACTACACAGTTGAGCTAGTATCAAAAGCGGCTTACCCACTAGTACTACAAACAGCAACCTACATCTTCCCAATGGACAGCAAGTTCTACTCTGGTCAAACAGCGGAAGGTAATGACAAATCTGAGCTAGTTAAGCACGGTAACTCGTTTGCTTCGACTAACGTTTCTGGTACTGGTCCATTTATCGTAACGCAGCGTGAGCAAGGCGTTAAAGTAACGTTCGAGCGTTTCAACGATTACTGGGACACAGAAACTGAAGGTAACGTAGACAAGCTAACACTTGTGCCAATCAAAGAAGATGCAACGCGTGTAGCAGCACTTCTTTCTGGCGACGTTGATATGATTCACCCTGTTGCGCCAAACGATCACAAGCGTGTTAAAAAAGCTAAGAACATCGATCTAGTAACGCTACCTGGTACTCGTATCATTACGTTCCAAATGAACCAAAACAGCAACGAAGCACTGAAAGATGTGCGCGTTCGTCAAGCAATCGTTCATGCGATTAACAATGAAGGTATTGTTAAGAAAATCATGAAAGGTTTCGCGACCGCTGCTGGTCAGCAGAGCCCAACAGGCTACGCGGGTCACAACGAAGATCTAGTTCCTCGTTACGATCTGAAAAAAGCGAAAGAGCTGATGAAAGAAGCGGGCTACGAAGATGGCTTTACACTAACTATGGCAGCGCCTAACAACCGTTACGTGAACGATGCGAAAGTTGCGCAAGCGTCTGCGGCAATGCTGTCTAAGATTGGTATCAAAGTTGATCTTAAGACAATGCCTAAAGCACAGTACTGGCCAGAATTTGACCTATGTTCAGCAGACATGATGATGATCGGCTGGCACTCAGATACTGAAGATTCAGCTAACTTCAACGAGTTCTTAACAATGACTCGCAACGAAGAGACTGGCCGTGGTCAATACAACTGTTCTGGCTACTCAAACCCAGAAATGGATGCGATTGTAGAAGCTTCTAATACTGAAACTGACCCAGTTAAGCGTTCTAAGATGCTGAAAGGCGTTGAAGCAACACTTTACAACGATGCAGTCTTCGTTCCTCTACACTGGCAGAGTGAAGCGTGGGGCGCGAAATCTAACGTAGGTGCAGCAGACGTAGTAAACCCAATGGTTATGCCTTACTTCGGCGACCTAGTTGTAAAATAATCTAGCTTGCTAGAATCGAGAGCCTGAAGCTTTCAGGCTCTCAATATTATTAAGATATAGATTTAAGTTTCGGTATTTGGTCTTCCTTCAGTCTGGCTAAATACCTTTTTTAAGACTGAATTTTTTGTTGTCTAGTCGCGGATTTCGATTAGATAGTCATGGATAGATAAGGGGCAAGGAATGGTTACGTTTCTGGTCAAGCGCCTGTTTCAGGCACTGATAGTGATGTTTGTGATCAGTTTGGTGGCGTTTGCCATTCAGGATAACCTGGGCGACCCGTTACGTGAGTTAGTCGGTCAATCTGTTTCAGAGGCGGAGCGTCAAGCGCTACGCGATGAACTCGGCTTAAATGATCCCTTCGTTACAAAATACTCTCGCTTTGTAGGCGCAGCTCTACAGGGTGATCTTGGTACTTCATACTTCTTTAAGCGACCTGCAGTTGATGTGATTCTAGATAAACTAGTGGCAACTCTGGAGCTGGTATTTGGTGCTTCTTTAATTATTGTTTGTATGTCGATCCCACTCGGCGTTTACTCTGCGATTCACCCAAAAAGCTTTTTTACCAAATTGATTATGGCAGGCAGTAGTGTCGGTATCTCGGTTCCTGTTTTCTTAACTGCAATCATGCTGATGTATGTGTTCTCTATCGAGCTCGGTTGGCTGCCGTCATTTGGACGTGGTGATACGGCCAACTGGTTTGGTTGGGAGTCTGGCTTCTTAACGCTAGATGGCCTTGCACACTTAGTACTTCCGAGTATTGCTCTGGCATCTATCATGCTGCCGCTGTTTATTCGTCTAGTTCGTTCTGAAATGTTAGAAGTTCTAAGTTCTGAATACATTAAGTTTGGTAAAGCGAAAGGCCTAGCGCTAAACAAAATCTATTACCAACATGCATTGAAAAACACCATGCTACCGGTACTTACCGTTGGTGGTGTTCAGATTGGTACTATGGTGGCTTACACCATTCTTACGGAAACTGTTTTCCAGTGGCCAGGTACAGGCTTCTTATTCTTAGAAGCAATCAACCGTGTAGATACACCACTGATTACTGCATACGTTATTTTTGTTGGTCTTATTTTCGTCGTGACTAACACGATTGTTGATTTGCTTTACGGTGTTATCAACCCAACCGTTAACATCACAGGGAAAGGAGCATAATCATGGAACAGACATCGACAGTGCCGTCTCGCTGGGAACGTTTTAAGCAATCTGACATTGTGTATTACTTCTTACGCGACAAAGTGGCAATGGTGAGCTTCGCCATTTTCTCAATCTTCTTGGTGATGGCTCTAGCTGCACCTATCCTAGCGCCAACAGACCCGTACGACGTGACATCGATTGATATCATGGACTCAGAACTTCCACCATCATGGATGGAAGACGGCGAAGAACGCTTCTTGCTAGGAACGGATGAGCAAGGCCGTGATATTTTATCGACTATGCTTTACGGTTCTCGTTTATCACTGACCATTGGTTTCTTAGCGGTAGGTCTACAACTGACGCTTGGTATCATCATTGGCTTGTCTGCAGGTTACTTCGGTGGCCGTATTGATAGCTTCTTGATGCGCTTCGCTGATGTTCAGCTTTCGTTCTCAACCATGATGGTTGCGATCATTGTCTCGGCCATCTTTAAGGCAAGTTTCGGTAGTGACTTCTATGCACAATACGCTGTGGTGATGCTGGTGGTGATCATTGGTATCGCAGAATGGCCGCAGTATGCGCGTACTATTCGTGCATCAGTATTAGCAGAGAAGAAGAAAGAGTACGTAGAAGCGGCACGTGTGATGGGCTTTAGAGCACCTCGTATCATGTTCCGTCATATCCTGCCTAACTGTTTATCACCGATTTTGGTTATCTCTACAGTACAGGTGGCAAATGCCATCATGTCAGAAGCGGCACTTTCTTTCCTAGGTTTAGGCCTTCCAGTCGACCAACCCTCACTGGGTGCTCTGATTAGTACTGGTTTTAACTACATCTTCTCAGGAGCATGGTGGATCACTGCATTCCCAGGTGTGCTTTTGGTGACATTGGTTCTAGTTATCAACCTACTAGGCGACTGGTTACGTGACGTGTTTAACCCGAAAATCTATAAAGGGTGATAGTTCAGTTTGATTTTTAGTAAAAAAAATCACTAAACTAAGAGTCGTAAGCAATTACGGCTCTTTTTTTGCTTAATGAATTTGGAACTTAGTACCATTGATAGAGTCAATAGTACTTAAAATGGAATTCATGTTTTATCGACATTTGTTCGGTAATAATTAACCCCTAGAGGGTTTAAGTGGTGGTTATGAAGTTGACAATGAATGTTGTATGTCGTGCTGTGGTTAGAAATTATCGTATGGGGCTTATTGCTGCATCCCTGTTGGTATCAAGCCAAGTTAATGCCGAATCGGTTCTATGCGATGCGACTCAGGCAAGCACCAATCAGTTACCACAGCTAGAACAATCATGTCCGATTGGTAAAGGTGTTTGGGGCAGTAAAGCGCCTAAACATCATTCAGATAATGAGCTGTTTTGGGTTCAATGTGGTTTGTTGAATAAGCCTTTGTCACTGAGCAAAGCAAAGCCATTGTATGAGAAGATTTCAACTAACGTATGGATGAAGCCCGAAGGTGGAGACTATCGCTGCCTAATTGGTCCTTATTCTACTTTCTCTGATGCGAGAAAAGACTTAGCTCAGGTACGTAAGGTTTCTGGCTATGGCGAAGCCTTTATTCGTATGGTTGATAAATCGAAGACCTCTTCTTCACAACCAGTCGTGACCAAAGCAATGAAGTCAAAAACGGCAGAGCCAAAAACGGTTAAGCATCAAGCCCCAGTTAAGGCTAAAGTAGCAGCGAAACCAGCGCCGAAGCCGATAGCAGCTGCTCAAAAAGCTGCAGTCGCGAGTGCTGCTGCCATTCAAGCTTTCCCTAGTCATGGTGCAAATTCAGACAATGATCTGAACATTGAAATACGCATGACAGCGAGTGTTGCGGGGAGTAAATATGCGATTCCTTATCTTTTAGGTGATGAACAACAGTTTTATATGGAGCAAGGTAAACCTTGGAGCCGACTCTATTACGACAGTGCCGAATTAGTATGTGATAAGATTAATATGACGCTGTTGAGTGAAAAGCAGTGGCAAAGTCTCTTAGGGTCGAAGGTCATGGAAAATCAGAATTGGCCAATGCATCTACCTTATTGGGGAGCGGATAAAAAAGGCCTGTTTACTAACGGTAACGTAAACCAGCTTAAAGGCTCCTCACTACTTAATGTGATGTGTGTGAAATAACGAAGACGTGCGTAAGACCAGATAAGCCTCAGCCATTGCTGGGGCTTTGTTGTTTATACGCCTTTCTTTTCAATATCAGGTCGATTTCCGGATACTCGGATTTTCAATACAAATTTGATTAAAAATAGCTAAAAATTGTTCAAATAGAGCAGTTGGTGCGTAGAAAACCATAACTCAAGCAATAAGGTGATTGAGATTATGAGTTTGAAGAAACGATTAGAAGACGTAGCCCCGCGTTTTGAAGCCGGAGGTAAATACGAAAAGCTTTACCCTGTCTATGAGGCGTTTGCCACCATCTTTTATACGCCCGGCAACGTAAACCGAGGCTTGACCCATGTTCGAGATAGTATCGATCTCAAGCGTATTATGATTCTGGTGTGGCTGGCGACTTTCCCTGCCATGTTCTGGGGCATGTATAACGTCGGGCACCAGAGTGTCTCGGCACTTACATCCAGTTATCAACTTAACGAACTTACCTCGGTTATTGAGAGTAGTTGGCGCTTGTCATGGGCATTTGGTGATGCACAGTCATTGATAGTAAGTAGCTGGGGAAGTCAAATGCTGCTCGGGGCTCTCTACTTCTTACCCGTTTACGCGACAGTTTTCGTCGTCGGTGGTTTCTGGGAGGTGCTGTTTGCCGTTGTACGTAAGCATGAGGTCAACGAAGGATTTTTTGTTAGCTCGGTTCTCTTTGCCTTAATTCTTCCACCGACTATCCCGTTATGGCAAGCAGCGCTAGGTATCACCTTTGGTATCGTTGTCGCGAAAGAGCTGTTTGGTGGTACAGGGCGAAACTTCCTCAACCCTGCACTCGCAGGCCGCGCGTTTCTCTACTTCGCCTATCCAGCGAACATGTCGGGCGGGCTTGTGTGGGTTGCCGCTGACGGCTATTCAGGTGCGACACCTTTAAGTCAATGGTATGAAGGTGGCAGCACGTCACTCATCAATAACATGACTGGCGAGGCGATTACTTGGATGGACGCCTTTATCGGTAATATTCCGGGTTCGATGGGCGAGGTTTCTTCATTGCTTATCATGTTGACGGGTCTGATTCTGATTGTCATGAAGATCGCCTCTTGGCGCATTGTTGCCGGTGTGATTATCGGTCTCGTCGTGACTTCGAGTTTGATGAACTGGATTGGCTCTGATACCAACTCGATGTTCTCGATGCCGTTCTACTGGCACTTTGTATTGGGCGGTGTTGCCTTTGGCACTTTCTTTATGGCAACCGACCCAGTTTCTGCCGCGTTTACTAATCAGAGTAAGTGGGCTTACGGGATTTTGATCGGTGTGATGACGGTCGGTATTCGAGTGCTCAACCCTGCTTATCCAGAGGGCATCATGTTGGCGATCTTGTTTGCTAACCTTTTTGCTCCGCTGTTCGACTTTGTAGTGAAAGAGCAAAATATCAAACGCAGGCAGAAACGAACATTGCGCTGATTTCAGTGCAGATAGGGAAAGCGATTCCCATAAGAAAGGCTTGCATCGCTGCAAGCCTTTCAATTTTTATTGCGATTGATTTGAAGTTGATTTAACTCCACTTCAAATCAATTTCGAATGGTTGGGTGTTACCACAATGCTCACCGCACATCTCATCGTATGCACTGTTGTGTATCAGCATTGCCGACGATACGCCTTGATCACTGAAGTGGTCGCGGGCTTGGTTAACACTCAAAAACTTCATTGGGTGCTGGTGGTCGTCTTTGATTAACTGCTTTTGCTCGCCAATGATTTGGTAAGCCAAGTAGATCCCGCCTTCAAATGATTCAATGAGTAGATTCATAACAAACTCCATGTTGTTCTCGATAGTTCTTTGTTTCTGTATCTACGTTGATGGTTGTTTGAAGGTTCATGTGTGTTAAAAATGAAAAAACCAGAAGCTCAGCTTCTGGTTTATTAATAAGTCATCAAACTAACTCAAAGGTTAGTTGATTTTCTGCATGATGCTAACACGGCCTGTTGTTGATCCGTCTGGAGTCATTTTACGGCGAGTTAGCAACCCTTCATCCCAGTTAGTACCTGCTGGCTGATACTCCCATTTAATGATGTATTCTTGATTATTACCATTTGCATCAACAGGACATTTATCTCCTGAACCAGGAATATAACCATTGTCAGTATCATCACAGAAGCGCACGACTGAGTTTAGATCTGTCAGTGTTGCTTTTGATTCATGTCCTGAAATGTTAAACCACCAATAGTCAATTGCAGCAAGCTCTTCATAGGTATACTTCTTGCCTGAGTCTTCAAGATCTGCCGGTGAGTTTGCATTGCACTCTTTCCCTGATACGGTAGCGCCCTCAGAATCAAATACCATTCTCATGACAGCATTTTGTCCATCAGCGCAAATCTGAGTGGTATCCCAAGACCCAGTGAAATCCACGTACCTTTCGTCACTAGGTGTTTCTACGTGATAGTAGAAATTCAAACTTTCTTCGATACGCTTTGCTTTACTTGATTCGCTTGATGGGTCGCTTAACTCTGTTTTTGAACGAATTTGTGTGTATATTTTTGTAATTGGGTCATAGCTACCTGAAAGAGTTTCATATTGGTATGAAGGGGTTGCATCGCCTTCATCTCGATCATCTTCCAGTTTGTTTGGCGTGTAGTGGTTGAGGACTTGTTGATTCCCTTCAATGAAAGGTGCCCAACCGTAACTCTCTGGTTTAGGTGTGGTATTTTCTTTGCTTTTATCAAGTAGAAGGTAAGAAAACGGAGCGTTTAGGGTGAAGTCTGGGTGAGCTGTTTGATTGCAGCCTGCAGAACTCCCTGCCAATACACAGCTGATGTACTTTTCAGCGTCTGCGTATGACAATAAAGAGTCGCTGTCACTTACAGCAATAAGACCATTGGCTGAATCTTGATAAGTGAAGTAAGGCGTGCCACGTGTATGTTCAAACACAGCTTTAGGGAGCATTTTGTCAGCGTGAACTAACATTGTTTTGTCGTTAGGGCGGTTGTTTGGATCGTTAATATCATACTGTCTCACCATGATTGAGCGAATAAATTGCCCATTTTTCGCTACAAATGGATTGGCATCAGCGCTGCCGCGAACAGTCCCTGATTTTTCTCCGAATGCTTTCTCCATATGAGCCAATGCTTCAGATTCATTAGTAATTGAAGTGACTCCCATCGCTGTTAGGAAGTCTGTAACAGAATCACGGTCATCTAGACTTAGGTTTTTCATCTTCGCTAACGTCGCAGCATCAGGTTCGCGCAACGCATCTGGAATTGTCAGTACTTCATCAGAAGCGCTACCAAATTGGTTATCTAAAGACTGAAGTAGAATTGCTAAATTTAGAGCTCGGTCGTATTTGCCCGCCGCTTCAAATGGTGTCAGTACATCACGGTTTGATGCTGCCCCTACTTTCAAGCCATTTTCACCACCAATGAAGAAGGTCACCGTATCGTCAGACTTAGCGGTAAATTCGCCTTCGCTGTTTGTGATGCCCTTTGAACCAGAGCTAGTGCTGTAGTAGATACCTTCAACAGCGGCATCGATAAACTTGTTGGTTGTTGTGGATGGTCCTGTCGGTGTTGTGACACCTGAATTAGAACTGTCGCTACCACAACCTGTTAAAGCCACTGCAATCGCTGCTGCGAGAATACTCACTTTTTTCATTACTCGTACATCCTTCATGTATTAGAGCTAATTGTTTTTTTTATGCGTGTAATTTTATAGCGCGCGATTGTAGTTTGATCTTGATTCCAAGTTAAGTATGTAAAATGCTGTTCGGTTAATAAACATCCCAACCATACGGTAAAAAACAAAAAAAGCCGACATAGGTCGGCTTTTGTATAATATTTCTTTGACTTACAGTGGTTTATCGCATGGTAACAAACTACCAACACAGGTGGATTCAGTAATAAATCTGGAAAGGTAAAAAGGAAAAGGTATTAGAGCCTCTTCCAGAAAAATCGACTTTTGGAACTAATTTTCCTAAAAAGTGAGATTCACTATATCAGTTTCCAGAAATTGCACTACGTCTTAAATCCCCAATTCGGAGTGAAAGTATTGCAACGTGCAGAAAATGAATCGCCTGTCTGTTGTGCTAGTACCTTTCTTCACACATTCAAGATAAGCAGATACATACATTTCAAATTCAGCTTGAATCTTATCTTTATTCAATTGAATTTTATCAAACTCTTTCTGCTCTCTGAGCTTGAAAGCTGTTGATTCTATGTCATCCTGTTCAACGATAAGCGCTTTAGAATAATCAAGACCATTCCAGATCAGCTTTTTTCCACGTTTCATGGAAATAGTTTTGAACCCATTGTTGTGATTCATATTACTGCGTAAAGGTATCGCATAGGTAAGGGTGTTGATGGTAATCGATACAATGCCATAACCACGGTTCTTTTCTAGCACTTGTGGTCTATCTTTAGACAGTTTGTCATAGGAGTCTTGTTTTAATGTTCTTATATCCATCGTTTTCCTTTACATACAAAAAAGCCCCAATAAAGGGGCTTTTTCATGTAGATTAATCCAATGAGGTTGATACTATTTCATGTGGGGATGCCTCTACCGCCACTAATCCAATGAGGTTGATACTGTTTTATAAGGGGATACCTCTACCGCCTTTCATCTACAACTTGATCATAGTTCTTTTGGGCATGACTTACAAGACTATTTGGCAAGAAATCGACAAACGTATTGTTAATCTTTATTCAACATGACGACTATTATTAAGCAGCAGCCAAGTGAGCTTAGTGCTCTCTAAGTACCAATGCAATACTTTATTTTGGATGATTTTTACTCTAATTGAGCTAATGAAGTTGCCTTCGAATTACTAACATTTGCTCTGACCCCATTAGATGAAGGTGTTAGATTAATAATTGAGACATCTATACCATCGTTTTCAAACTTTCTACGGAGGAAGTTTGCTTGTACAGGGTCATGTGTAGTCATCATAACCCTATCTGGCAGGGTAGTTGTCACTGTTAAAATTTAACCAGTTTGGGCGATAA
>NZ_JBGOOI010000096.1:0-12387 GCF_041439605.1 Vibrio sp. 1F169
TGAAAAGCGAAATGTCGCTTAGCTAAGTGTCCAGTCTGACTGGAGCAGATCACTAGCGCTTAAGGTTGGTTGGCTGTACATTCCGCGACTGTAACCGAAAGGTTTACTTCGAGTGTCTTTGTCGACATCAAAATAATCGACAATGACATCAAGATTACGCTGTACGCTTCTGATGCCTCGGTACATTCCTGCATCGGCTAACTCAGCCTGAAGCTGCTTAGCCGTCACCTTTCGACCTTGTGGTATGCGTCGATACAACTCAAACACCAATGATAATTGCTCTGTGGTACTGGCTTTATCCCTTGTTGTCATTGTTAGGTCACTGCTGGTGGCTGATTGATAGAATGGCAATCATCCTAGCGATGGGTACGTCACTATCTGGCCGATAGCGTCTTTAGCTCATCGATATTTTAATCTCGTCATAGGCTCCCATTTGTAAGTAAGCGAGAAAGTTACCTTCCCAGAGAGAGTAGAACTCCACAATGGCTTTGTTGTGACAGCTTTGCCATCCCATAGGGGCAATGAGCGCTTGTCCGTTAGCGACATCAAAATCGACATTACGCTCAAGTTCTGGGTAGATGTTGCCTTGGTAAGCGAAGTCAGTGAGATATTGGATTTGATACTGACTCTCATCTTCTTTCAGTAACATGATTTCGACAGGATGATACCCTCCCGCTTCAGCACTGTAAGTGGTATCTCGAAAGTTAATGGTGAGGCTTTCACCGTCCTTCTTGGTTGGGTTCTGTTTCCAGAATGTCTCCATCTTGCTTTTCAACAAACTCTTAAGCTTCTGAGAGACTGGTGAGTATGGCGCTGTGATTGTTAATGTTTGAGATTTCATAGGTTTTCCTTTCAATCGTTTTGGTCAGGTCAATGATATGTACCTGAGTTTGATTTGAATCGAATGTGGTGGGGGATGCTTGAAGTGACAACGACTAGAATTGACTGACGACCGTTAACGTCTGTGTATCGAACTGTGATGCCTTTAGGTGATTGGTGAACGCCTTAAGCCAGCTAATGAAGAGCGACTGCACCTCAGGCCGATTGAGCTCACATCGTTGGATGTCAGGTTGGTAGAACCATTGATGCTTGAAGTTGAAATACAAAGCCACATCAACACTCTCAGCTTCTGGTGTCGGGTAATCAAAAGAAGCGATGAATCGCACTTCCCAAGGCTCATTAGTGTTAGCTCGTTCAAGCTGTACCTCAATCGGTTGTATCCCGCTTCGGTTGCGATAGAAGCTTGCGACCTTGAGATTAAGCGCCACTCGTTTTGTTTCGGTGGGGATGTCATATTGCTCAATCAATAGCTCGACAAGCTGGTGGAACAAGTCGAGTTTGAAATTACGTTTGATACTACGATTCATAGCCAACCTCTCTCAGCAAAAGACACACAATCACTGCCCACCACAATGTGGTCGAGTACTCGCACATCAACCAGTGCTAAAGCATCCTTTAAACGCTCTGTAATACGCCTATCAGCTTGTGATGGGTTGGAATCACCCGATGGATGGTTATGAGCAAAAATCACTGCTGAGGCGTTTCTCTCAAGTACCAGCTTCACCACTTCTCGTGGATACACTGAAGCGCTGTCCACCGTGCCAAAGAACAACTCATTGAATTCAATCAATTGATGTTGGTTGTTGAGTAACATCACCCCAAAGACTTCCCTCTCATATTCTCCTAGCTTGCAGCGTAGAAAGGCTTTCGTGTCATTCGGACGTGTAAAGGCATCCCCGCTGACCAATCGACTCTCTAAGATCTCGACGGCTTTCTCTAATATCTGGTGCTCCGTAACGGGAGTGCTGAAGGTATATAGCGTTTCCATATCTTCTCCTTGTATCAATAAACGCAGTACTCAAGGAGATGATATATACGTGAAAAATTCTTCAATCGAATTCAAATTCACTATGAGACCGACTGAGACTTGTTGAGATAAAAAATACAGACCTGCGTCTTTGTTTGAGTGATACCAACAAAGGCAATAACCATGAACCTAAACCATTCAAACACTGAACACCCGAATCGCTTGATAAGACTTAAAGAAGTGATTCATATCAGCGGTCTTTCCAGAGCGTCTATCTACAGCTTTATGGAGGAAGGTACTTTTCCTCAATCCGTGTCCCTAGGCGCAAGAGCTATTGGTTGGCGATATCAAGATATCCAAAATTGGATACTGGAAAAGATTCAAGAGCGAGATGAGAAGCTAACCAAGCAGGCTGAGTTGAAAGCAAAGCAGGAGAAACGTTATGGTTGATAATACGATTGAGAATGAATGTTTCCGTGAGTACCAAATCGATACGGTGGATGGGGGCTTTCGCTGGCACTGATAGAAAAACTCTATTTTGCTTATCGAAGCGTCTTAAGTCGTTTTGGTCACAGTTATGTATTTCGGTTTCGGCTAGGTATACCCAGAAAGCACAACGATCAAGCCAAGGCGTTATTCAATCAGTGGTTTTATCGATTCTGCCATTACAGACAGAACGACAAGATTAGCGTGATATGGAAAAAGGAAATATCTGACACTGGCGCAATCAGCTACCGCTTCACGATGTTTTTAGATGCAGCTCCCTATCAACCGATGGCCAATGAATACCAAATCAGAAAAAAACTGACGAAAGACATTACGCGAACGTGGGCAACGACCACACAGACGAGCAAATACGACATCAGTGACCTTTGCTCCTTCCTAACTCAACCTATGCTTGAACTCAATAAAGACCATGAGGATTTTGACCACCAACACCGTTGCTTGTTCTACGTACTAAGCAGGCAAGCCAATGTCAGTACGAATCATGATATTGACGTTCAAAGCACGATTGGTTCATTTGTCAGTAAATCAAAAAAGAAAGGAAGGCAGCCGAGAGTACCGAGAGAAAGAAGGTCGAGACAAAGACAAGCATCACCAGCTAGTCCACCAGCACAAACATGATTGATGTTACTGAAAGGAGCGGAAGCCAATTACGGGACGGCCTACAAGTCTGTCAACCGATATCAGGTTAGGGAAATTTTTACACTTCAACTCTATCTCATGAGTGATAACCATAGAGGAAGAATTTCATGAGATTAGTTCGTTTAAAAGAAGTCATAGAAAGAGTGCAGTTAAGTAAGTCGACCATCTACAAAATGATGGCTAACGGGGAGTTTCCACACAATGTATCGCTTGGAGAGCGAGCCTCGGCATGGGTTGAGCATGAATTGGATGAGTGGATTGAGAATCGAGCATAGCAATGACTTAGGCCAGTAGCGAAAGCTGCTGGCTTTATGCCCTTTTAGAGAAGGGGTTTGAGTCGGAGGCGTCTTGTTTCATTGGGCTAGAATAAAGTTATCTAAGTTGCTTCGGGATAAGAGCCCTTTAGTGCGACTACTCAAAAAAGTTTCTGCCCCAAAAATTGGTTTCGCCAAAAAGTCTACATTCAAATGCGAGTGGATTTTGACCAAATAGAACTAATCTGACACCCAAAGCTCACAAAGAACAAAAAAATGGGGGGCAGAGTGCAGTTCTTAGCTCAAATGAATTTGCTAATTTTTGCCCAGTCAATCGCTTTGAAAGCGTCACAAACTTACAAGGCGTTATGGAAGTAATATCGCCTTGATCAAGTGTCTAAAAACTTCGCTAAGAGCGTTTGAGGGCTGTTTCTGATAGCAAACTCGCGCATTTACCATAATAGGAATAATGACTACAGGACAGGACAGAACAGACTTTTGATGCAGATAGTGACATTTTTGGTCTGAGACCAAGATTAGCGTCAAATTTGATCTTGGCTTTTTGGTTTGAGATAATTGGATTTCAAAATTAAGGCATATCTCCATGAAAATATTAATTTTTTTGTTATTTGTAACTCTATCATCATTAGCTCATGCGGATTGGAAAGTTAATAACTGGGAAGGCTCTGGTAATGTAAAAAATGCTGAGTCTTACTCTCTATATAAAAATATCAAAGTTGTTATGGAGTGTAATGCTGGTTCTGCGAAAGCTACTCAGTTAACGATTGAGCCATATTTAGCTTATGAACCAGGTAGGTATGAAACCAAAGTTACGTCTTATCATGTAAATGATTTTTTTGGTAATAAACTGGCGAAACCAAAATTTTCATATTTTGATGTGGTATCAGGAAGTGAGAGGTATCGTCATATATACGTTTTTACCAACTCTGATCTCAACAAGTTAAATGGTGAAGATGCTATGGGGTTTGAGGTGAAAACTTATATTGGTAAATCATCTGATTATCTAAATGTATGGTATTCATTAGATGGTTTTAAGCGTGCATATCAAACATTGAATTGTGATGGTTCTCATTGATAATAAACTTTATATGAGGGTATATGAGCGAATATGAAAGATTAGAAAATGAAAAAAGAAATGGCTGGAGTAAATACAACAACTCAAATCACTCATCTGAAGAAAGATATGAAGGGGCAATGATTGTTATTAGTTGCCACTTTCAACGTTCTGTTAACGCCAATCCAGAAAGGCACATAAGATTTAATGAATATGTGAGCAGTTGGTTGTCGGCTAATCAGAGTCACTTTCAAGAAGTAAGATCAAAGCTATTGAGAGAGTACCCACCATTAAGTCATTCACATTTAGAGTGTGGAACGTCATATTTTACATAACGGCACTTAATACGCACCTAAACCAATACTTTTGCTAGTGCGATGCTACTCATCGCACTAGCTCTTCACAAGTAGATTTGACATACCCCTAGTTATTGATGGTTTTCTAATTTAGCAAAAGTACTGGCAAGGTTTTGTCCAAAAACAAGTTAACTCGTTGTCTGTGGCGCATTCAAACGCAGACTTTCTCGCCTAGAAATTGTAATCCATATAACTTAAATTTTGCTCCGTTTGGGTGTGTAATAGCGACCAGATAGTTCGAGCATTCTTTGCTGCAAGAGCGACAATAACTCGGTTCATTCCTCGTCGTTCCAACACACCTCGACACCACTGACTGAGCCTGTCTTGTTTATCAACTAGATTAGCAATGACCGTTCTAGCACTATAGCCGAGTAAGGTGTGTAGATACTAGTCTTCGTGTCTGGTAACCCTGCCCAATCTGGGTTTGCCGCCGGTTGAATACTGCGTCGAAACTAACCCTAGCCAAGCGGAAAAATCTCTGTTTTTCACAAACTGAGAGCCGTTGCCAATAGAGGCCAGAATAGCCGTTGCCGTTTGTGGGCTAATTCCTCTGAGCTTCATGATCTGTAGAACATTATCACTGACCTTTGAAAAGGCATCGAAGACTTGCTCGGTATCCGCAATACGTTAGTTAAGTTGTTCAAGGTGATAGTACGCGTCAGCAATAACAGTTCGATCTAAGTGTGGAAGTTCGTTTTCAGCATCTTCCAGCGTGAGGGGAACTGGTTTCATTAAAGAAAATCGTCCGCCCGTAATAATGAGACCGAATTTAGACAGTAACGCTCGAATACTGTTCATTAGAGTAGTACGTTCACGTACCCAATACTTACGCACGATGAACAGAGTCAGGAGATTTGGTAGGAACAAAGCGGGTTACGTAACCTTTGAGCCCCATGTTGGCAAGCCTACCTACGTTTACTTTGATGAAGATGTAGCGTCGATTGCTAATATTGCATGTGACTGGGATTAACTTGCCTCGACATGCTTGTTGAATTATTTTGTTTGGTGGCAGTTAGCAAAAATAGAGCTGTACTTCATTAATTAAAAGGTGAACTGTTTATAGTAAAGAGAGCGTTATTATTTCGGGTTTGTTCGCTGATAATGAACACATGAGCCATTATTAGTGAGTAAAACAATGAATCCATTAGACTACACATTCTATACTTTAAACGCCAAACACTACTTACTGGAACCAGAACAAACGATGACGGTAATACAAAGCCAAAGCCAAAGCCGTCCGATCTTGCCTGGGATAGTTTTCTTGGTGGGATTCCTAGTCGGTCAGATTACCCACCTTTATTAATCACGTCCCGTGGCATTATAAGAGGACAACTTTAAGTTAAGTCGCCATATTTCAGAGGGATCCGTTGTATCTAATGAACATGATTTTGAGGTTGACATGGTAGCTTCTCAGTTGTTATCTACGAGTCATCTGCAGCGTTTAAAGCAACTCGAGAAACATTTTTCTCGCAATGAAACTTATGATGTTGATATTGTCTCCCTTGCTGAAATTCTGGCCTGCTCAGAGAGGTACGTGAGTAAGCTAATGGCTTCTTTTGAAAGCTTTGGGCTTATCCATTGGGCTTCGGGTCAGGGGCGAGGTCATCGTTCGAAACTGACACTACTAAAAAGTTTTGAGACTTCACTGCTGACTCAGTTAGAGCGGATGGCTCGGTCTGGCAGAATGAATCAGGCATTTCGATTAGCCACTCTACTTGGCGAAGTACGCCTATTTCAAGATCACTTACCACTCTGGTTAGGGGATGCGCAACAGGAACTGAAAAAGCAGAATACTTTAATGTATTTAGTTCCTTACGTGCTGCCTGAATGGCACCCTCATTTGGCGCAGTCCGCTCGTTCTATTTTATTGATCGAAAGCGTCTTCGATACCTTAGTTCGATATAACCCTATTCAGAACGAAATTGTACCTCATATCGCTCACCAATTTCATTACAGTGACAAGCAAATCCGTCTCCGCATCCGCAATGATATAATGATGCACAATGGAGAAGTGCTGACACCGGAACTTGTCAAAAAAAATATAGAAATGCGCCTTAGGACGCCGCATCCATATCAAATTCTATTTCGTCATGTAGAGGGTATTGACATAGATAAGCAGTGGGTCATTTTCTCTATGCGTCAATTTGACCCCGTTTTCCTGCATTTGTTAGCCGACTCACACAGTGCAATTTTTGATTATCAGGCTTCAAAACCTATCGGGTGTGGAGCATATCGGGTCGAAAGTCTGGAAAAACAATATTGGAGTTTGGTTCGCAACAACCACTATTTTGGCTTTGGTGGCCATATTGAACGAGTAGAGTTTTGGTGTAGCGATGCCCAACCTCAAACGCCTATGCACGTGGCAGAACTGCTCTATTGCGAATCTCAACCCGCTCAGCCACAAAAAGTCGATCGCAGTGGGTGTACTGTTTTGCAGTTTCATCATCATGCAAACGCCTTGTCCGCTCAAGAAAGAGCTTGGCTTGTTCATCATAGTCGACGCTTTACACTTGATTGCCAGAAAAGAGCAGCGAACAGCGTGATGGATTGCCATCAAGATAAGGGATTTCACTTGTTCAATCACGACATGAAACTGCCAGCTCGTCCGGTGATAATTGAAGTGATAGACAGTCATATGAGGGAGTTGCAACCTTTGCTTGATGCGTTGTCTCAAAAAGGGGTTATTTGGAAGGTATGTCTTCAAGGACAGTCTCAAGATGTGGCTGTTGATGTCTCCTACGACTGTTACGTATTTGGCGACGACCTGACGTTCCAGTATTACGAATGGCTACTTTGCGGCAATGTGTTTAGCCTATGTTTGTCTGAACGTGGAAAACAAAGCCTATTAACCTTTATTGATATGCTCATGCAGGAAAGTAACGACAGTGAGGAGCTTCTGCACAAGCTGTATCGAGCGGAGGATTGGCTTATCCAGAACTATTATTATTGTCCTCTGTGGCGCAATCATTTTACCGTCACTCGCGCAGACAATTTGTATGGTACCGAAACCAACAATATGGGTGTCATGTCGCTGGTCAATATGTGGTTGGAGTAATCGCTGGTATGGTAGTGTATCTGTAGCGATATGATTTGCAGTGTTTAACGGATAATTAAGGAAAAAAAATGGACTTTCACCTTTGGCTCGGCTTTGTCGCGGCATCGCTCATTCTTACCGCGACACCAGGGCCTAGCATATTTTTAGGTATTGCACATGCTCTCAGTTATGGGCACAAACGCGTGCTATATACCGCCCTTGGGGACATCTCAGCTAACTTTATTCAAATGGTGTTAGTCGCCTTGGGTTTAGGTGTCATCCTTGCCAATTCGGTAGTGGCATTTACTGTCATCAAAGTTTTTGGTGTGATCACGTTGGTTTACATGGGACTAAAAATGCTCCTCGCTAAACCAGCACAAGTTGAGCACTTAAACCTCAACAACTCAGATTTACAGGCCTCAAACAAAAAGTTGTTTTACTCTGGCTTTTTAGTCGCGGCTGGCAATCCCAAAGCCATCCTATTCTTTTCGGCTTTTTTTCCGCAATTCATCAACCCCGACTTACCCGTATTCCCTCAACTATTAGTGATGTGCCCAACCATGGCGTTGCTTGATTTCAGTTTAGTGATGTTTTATGCGTTTTCGGCCAGACGGATTGTTGATGCGAGCCGACTATCTCTTACCGCTGTGACAAGAGGAAGTGGTGCTTTACTGCTGGGAGCCGCAGGTATTCTAGCAGTTAAAGAACCCACTTAATCTCGACTGAGAACCGCGACCAAGATTGAACATACTGTGCCCAGCACAACCATTACACCTATTTAGCAACTCTCGGAGTAAGACACCTATGATCACTTTTTACGAACTGTGTGGGGGCGATGGCTTAAAATTCAGTCCTTATTGTTGGCGAACGAAAATGTGCTTGATACACAAAAATATAGCGTTTGATACCACTGAGCTTTCTTTTGTCGACATTCAGGCTCAGTTTAAGGCGCAGTTTTCTACACTCCCCGCCATCAAAGATGGTGAAACGGTGCTCTCTGATTCGTTTAACATCGCTGATTATCTTGAGGCCCACTACCCTGAATCACCTTCATTATTTGGCGGTGAAAAAGGGCGTTTAATGGCACTTTTTTTCCATGAGTGGGCAGCATCATTACATTCGGACATCGCCAAAATTGCCATCTTCGACATTTACTGCAAGCTTAAAGATCGCGATAAAGATTACTTTCGTTCCTCTAGAGAGAAACACTTTCAGGACAGCTTAGAAAATGTACAAAGCAACAGCCAAGAGTTAGCAAAGGCCGACTTACTTAAAAAAATGAGAGTACTGGAATCTTATTTAGCTAAGACACGATACTTATCGGGCGATGCGCCCATGTATTCAGACTATATCGTCTATGGGACGTTGAAGTGGCTGCTGTCTACGAGTAACGCTTTCACAGGGGAAATGCTGACTAGCCATGTTTTGAATTGGTATGACAGCCTAGATAGGATTGGCACTGGAATTTAAACATGCTTTAAGACAACGATGGAAATGTGAACGCAACGCATAGTTTGCGTTTAAATTTATCGGATGTTACATATTGATTTGTTATAGTTTATTTCCGTATGTTGCTGTCAATATGCAATGTACAGAATAAACTTTCATGTCAAAAAAGTGCCACAGGATATCGTATTATGATAACTAAAGTTGTTCCTCTGATGTTGTTAGTTTCGTGTTCAAGCTTTGCATCAAGTGAGATTGTTGATAATTTTTCTCACATAGGATTTGGTTATAAAGGAGCTAGTTTTAAGTCGGGAGCGTTAAAACCTTACCTTAACGATAAGTATGACAATACAGAGAATAAGACGATGGGAGGGGTATACTTAGATGCCAGTGCTCAAGTTTTTGACTACGTATTCGTTGAAGGAAAAGCAGACTTTCTCACTCGATTTAGTTCGGAGGTAGATAGTTGGCAAGCTGGCGGAGGACTCATTGGGCGTTTGGGAGGGGCAATGGCCAGCTCTTTATCCTGTGGAGCAGTAAACTATCGTGCTGATAGTGATTACAGTTCACCATATTCCGAGCGTGGAACATACTGTCAAGCGATGGTTAGAAAACAAATAGCTAATCATTGGTTGATGGGAGTTTCCTATCAGCATGATTTCTTAGATCTAGCAAGAGATGAGTTTAAGTGGAATAACGTCTTTCAATTCGGCTCAGTGTTTGGCTTAGTTGCAAATTTAGAATATGCAGAGCGTGATGAGGCGGAAGTGAGCTATGAGCTTGGGTTGCAGTTCTCATTTTAACCGGCGAGGGTATATATTTTTAGAAGGTTCATTTTATTATCAATATATTATTTTGTTTTTCATAAGAGGCTAGACTTAGCCACCACTTGAAAGTCATCTCTGTATAAAATGGTGCCGACGTCTGAATAATGTAATGTCGCCACCTTTGAATCATATTCTTCTAATATATATTTTAGCTCATACATGAGTGATATATGTTTGACGCTTGAGTCTAAAAACCAAGAGATAGCATTGTCTGGCCATGACTTTGAGTGGAACGGTGGACATGGTAGTGATTCATTAAGTTGAGTGAAGATTTCTTTAATATGCACCTGATGGTACTCGTAAAGGATCAATCCGTCGACAAGCATCATTTGTGCTTGGGTAATGATACCATGAGTATGCTGGAGTCGCTTTTCCTCCTCCATACTGGCAATAAATCTTATAAACATTGGATTCCTTTATTACTATTTATTCATCTAGTTTAAGATTTTATCATTGATAATTTATCGTTGGACGATTTGAGAGTTAGCACAGAGTGTAAATAAATTTCATTCTATTAGTCAATTATAGAGGAGATGCACATGAAAACCATTATCCACGAAGCCATCAATCTTAGAGAGGCCGGAAATTATCATGCGTCTCGGCTTTTGCTGCGTACGCTATTGGATGACAGTCAATATGCAGCCAAAGCAAATTTATACATGGCTTGGTCTTATGATAATGAAGGCAAAGAGAAGCAAGCGCTTATACATTATCATCTTGCATTGGAAGGGGATCTTTCCATAACTGAACGTTTTGATGCTCTGTTTGGGTTGGCGAGTACTTATCGCAGTTTGGGTAAATACACTGAAGCGTTAGAGTATTTTGAGCGAACCATTGCTGAATACCCTGATTCACTGGAAGTACAGCCGTTCTATGCCATGTGTTTGTACAACTTAGAACGACACAAAGAAGCAACGGCGTTACTAATTAAGTTATTGTTATCAACCACTGAGAGTAAGAAAATCAAAAGTTACCAGCGAGCCATTCTGCTTTATGCAAAAGACCTTGATAAAACGTGGTAAATGTTGCGTTCCTACGTATATTTGTTCGTCTAACCGGGGAATAGAAACAATAGAGTAAACCAACTTATGAACTCTAAGGTTATGGAGCTCGATAAGTGATTAGCAGTTGGTAGCAGACAAGGATCGATGATGAGAATAGAGAGACGATGTGCTGATATGATAAGTGAGTTTAGTCATGACCCTTCGTAAGGTGACTCACTTTGTTACAGGAGGCGCAGCTGCTGGCATTTTGAATTATCTTCTTGCGCCAGATGAAAAGAAGCGGGTAGTAGAGCTGAGTGACCCGTTGACTTACGGTCCGTTAAATAATTATGGTACGCAGCAGGGAGATGCTCTACGTAGTAATTGGTTTAGGGGGGTATGTGATCTTATTAATGATCCAGACTTATGGCCATGGTTAGCCGGCCATATAGGACTGCCCATATTGCAGAGCTATCAGAACCTCGAATGCGATGGCGATTATGTTGTTTGGGTTGGCCAGTCAGTGGATGAGCAATTAATGTTGCGAGCGCTGTGCTCTGTGCTACCGGAACAACGTTTATTTTTAGCCGATGTAACGACAGGTAAGTTGAGCAAAGACACCATGCCAATCGTTGGTGCCTGTTCAGCCGAAGAACTTACTACCGTCATTCCAGTACCTCTTGATATCTTTCAGCAGGTTAAATTAGCCAAAGAATGGGATAGTCTTCTTGTGAGTAGGGATATGGTTCGAACTTGGAACGGTTCCGCAATTGTATCCCATGATGAGACGTTTTTTGATGCTGCTCTTCTTGCTGCGATTGGCCCACGAGTTTGTGTTGCAGCAGTAGTCATTGGTCGTGTGCTTGGTGATTATGTAGGGCAAGTTGGTGATACTTTTCTCTGTTACAGATTGCGTGTGTTGATCTTGAGAAAAATAGTGCGCTCGGTAGGTGAAGGACCTTTCTTTAGGCGTCAGTTGAGTCGAGCGTTATGATATGGGAAGTTCAAACATTTAGTGAAAATATAGGGTGAGAAAAATACAACGGAAACGTAACTGAGAGTAAAAGCTCACACTTTGCCTATCGAACACTCATTCCTAGTGTGCGTGCTATAACTAAGTAAAAATTTAAATTCTCATTCTCATCACCGTAGCCTCGGATATTAACGAAGGGAATGTTTTTATTTTCGAGCTATGGAAACAGCCGCGAGTATAAACCATTACAGCATAGTTCTGATTGCGTACCAAAAATTACCAATTGCAGTGTTCATACAGGGATTCGACACATTCTATTGATCTGAATTGAGCTTCATCAATATCAGCTTGGCTTAAGTCATCAAATATTATTCCTTTCATATTTTGAATATCTTTTCCGTTGTATTGACTGATGTTTAACCACATAAACGCGGCTTTGTTGCGTAATTCAATGGAACTAAATCAAGAACCTACGATCTGATCAGC
>NZ_JBGOOI010000097.1:0-12247 GCF_041439605.1 Vibrio sp. 1F169
GGGATTATCTGCTAACTGCAAGATCGTTCAAGTCTTCTTAAACGATCGGCATTAATTTTTATGATGGCCTTTTTCGTACCTGCTCGATGACATATTGTGATTTCAGTCCTTATTTTGTAAAACAAGGTTATGAACTTTGAGGTGCGGCTTTTAATGTCGGTGTTGTTGTTATTTCACGCGAATAATTCAGGAGTAAGGTATGAGTTCTCATCAAATAAAAAATGTGGTGTTTGACGTCGGCAATGTGATTGTACGTTGGTCGCCGCTAGAAATTACTCGCCTGACTTTCGGGGAACTTGATGATCTGGAAACCCAAGCGCGTTCAATTTTCCAAAGTACGATTTGGTTGGATTTGAACAAAGGGTTCTTAACCGAAAATGAAGCCAAACTTCGCTACCAACAAGAGTTAGATTTATCTTCATTAGAGTGCGAGCGCCTGTTCTATTACGTTAAGCAAACGCAGATCTTACTGTACGGTTCTATTGACCTCATCAAGCAAGTAAAACGAGCAGGTTATGCTGTGTATGCGTTAACCGATAACGTGGTTGAGATTGTTGAGTACCTAAAAGCCACCTACGAGTTTTGGCCACTGTTTGATGGTGCAACGGTATCCGCTGAATTGGGCATGCTTAAACCGCAGCCTGAGATTTACCAAGCGCTGCTGTCTAATAATGGGCTTGAAGCTTCAGAAACCGTCTTCATTGATGATATGCCCTATAACGTTGAAGGGGCTAAGGCTGTAGGTATTACCGGTATCCAGTTTAGTGATGTGTCTCAGTGTGAAAGAGAATTGCTTGCACTGGGTATTGATTTGAATCGTTAACGGATTTGATGATTTCGGGTTAACGATTTAACTCTTCTTTCTAAGGGTTTAACAAGATGAAAAAATACTCAGTAAGATCAATGATCACTTTTTTGGTTCTCGCTTTATCTGGATTGGTTCTTATTGTGGCAGCAATGCTGCAGATGCAAGGTGAAGAACCCTGTCATAATTGCTATGAATCAGATAAAGGGCAGTTTAAGTATGTCCTTTACGATGGAACCTCACCTTCGATAATTCCAAGTATTCACAACGAGCTATTGCTCAAACAGGCTCCTTTGATGAAAAGCTTCGGCCTTGATTCAATACCGGTCGTAACGGTGAGAGTATGGCGAAACCAAAAAGCCTATTTGGATGAGCAGGAGCGGAGCATAGGGTATCGATATGCTTTCTCTACGGGGTATATTGACCCTAAAAGCAATGAAATTAGGCTGCTCTATTTTGGTGGTGAGATCCATAAAACCGCACTGCATGAGTTCGTACATTTACTGACTCTGCAAGTGAATCCGAACTTTGCGAATAATCCGCGTTGGTTGTGGGAAGCTATCGCTATCTACAAATCTGAAGATTATTGGTTTCACGTCAATAACAGGACTGCCATCAGTCGCCGTTTCGATGGGCTAGTTCAGGATTTATACCATATGCCAAACAGTAGCTCAGCTGTTTATGAGCTTGGCTATACGGTCGGTGAGTTTATTGAACGTTCATGGGGGGAGGAGGCGTTTGTTTATCTCATTAAAAGCAATGGTGATCCATCACAACTTACAGAGCAACCAATAGAATCGCTGTTTTCTGATTGGGAAAAGTTCGTCAAAACCACGTACTTGAGTAGCCCGAAAAGTGAGTATGAAAAGGCCATGGAACGAAATCCATTCGATAGAAGAGACACGTCTAACTAATCAAAAAAAGAGGTGATGTTTCATGTGAACATCGCCTCTTTTTGTATTCGTTGTTCTAAGTAGCTTTATTCTACTGATACGTTTTATTCTTCTACTTAGCTTTATTGTTCAGTATTTAAATATCGAATCAGTTTTGCCGGCGTGCCACCGTATAGGCAGTCTGGCGGTACATCGCTGTTGACCACAGAGTTCGCAGCAATCACTGAACGAGCCCCAATTGTCACGCCTTGGTTGATGACTGAGTTTCCGCCAACCCACACATCATCTTCGATTGTTATTGGTAAACAGAAGGTTTCCCATTTACGGCGGCTACGATAATCAAGGGAGTGTGATGGCGTATAGAATTGGGCACTTGGTCCAATTAAAACATTGTTGCCAATTTTGATTCTCGCACCATCTAGCATTACTGCGTTCATGTTAATGAAGGTGTCGTTGCCAATCTCAATGGTTTTGCCAAACTCACAGTGAAAAGGGGGCTGGATTAAGCTGCTACTACCAACCTTACCAAATAGCTGCTCTTGCAATGTGTGTTGCTGGTCTGGATCTTGGTAGTTGTTGAAAGCCATTAGCGACTTTCTGGCATTGGAACGCATGGTATCAATTTCTTGGTCTGCACCATCATATACTTGCCCAGATAGCATCTTTTCTAGTTCAGTTTTAACGTTTGTATTACTCATGCTTGCCCACTTTCCGAGAGTCTCGGTTTAATACCAATCGTAGTAAATAACTGGTCATCCTAGCTGGTTAAAACGCTCAATAACTGCGTTAGAAATTTTGATTGTAGAATAACTACTTATCGAAAATTTCTGCCTTGTTCTTAAGCCTTTTTCCTGCGCTATTTATGATCACTTACTTACTGTGATTGGTATAAATGACGAATACTGCAAGATTAGCGATTTTCAGGCATAAAAAAAGAGAAAAGCGTCAGCCTTTCTCTTCCTATTTTGTGCTTTTAAGCACTAATGCTAAGTGAGCCTAGCTATTCAGCCATAGGCGCGCTTTGACAAGTTAGATTTGCTCAACGAAACCCATTAGGTGCTGTTTCACTTCGTCTGAAGCAAAAGCGCTCTCTACAGAGAACTTGTAGATCTCTACGTAGTCTTCTTTTGTTAGGCCGAATGTTTCACACACACGCTTCACTTCGTTGGTCATGGTTGTGTTCGACACAGTACGGTTGTCTGTGTTGATCGTAACAACGATGCCGTCTTTCTTGAATTCAGCAATTGGGTGGTCGCTGAATTGGTGAATACATTTAGTTTGAACGTTACTTGTTGGGCAAGTTTCAAGCGCAACTTGCTTCTCTTTAACGATGTTGTATGCGTCTTCGTTACCTTGGATGTGAACACCGTGGCCGATGCGTTCAGCGTCAAGCATTGTCACTGCATCGTAAACGTTTTGACCATGCCATTGCTCACCAGCGTGCACGGTAATGCGGTAGCCTTTTTCAAGAGCGTATTGTGTGTATTCAGGGAATTCAGCACAGAAGCCTGGCTTTTCGCCGCCTGCGATATCAAACGCCACAACACCTTTACCTAGGTAGGGTTGGCCTGCGTCGATTACGTCTTTGATAGAATCTTTAGGGAACATACGAAGCACAGACATGATGTAGTTGCCTTTGATGTCGTATTTCTCTTCAGCGCGCTTCATGCCTTTTACTGCACTTGCAATGATCGTATCAAGAGACAGACCTTTGTTCACATGTAGGATTGGCGCAAAGCGAACTTCTAGGTACTTAACGTTTTCTAGTGCAGCGTCTTCGTATAGCTCGAAAGAGATACGTTCAATCGCTTCTTCAGTCTGCATTACTTGTAGTGGCAGGCTGAAACAAGCCAGATACTCATCTAGGTTTTTGCAATCTTCTGGCACAGTTAGAGATTGAACAACCGCGTCGCGATCTTCAGGTAGTTCGATATTGTACTGTTTTGCTAGGTCAATAATCGTATCTGGGCGAACACTTCCGTCTAGGTGGCAGTGTAAATCAATCTTTGGTAGTGCTAGAAAATCCATGAGTATTCCTTAATTCTATTATTCTTTGAGTGTTTTAACTCACATGCGCTAAATTTACCAAGACAATGATATGATTTAAAGTGACAATTAATCATCATTAACCTGAATTTAGGGAATATCATGGTAGATGTTAAAAGCTTACTTAAATGCGATATGAATTTGCTGCTTTGCTTGCACGTTCTGATTGAAGAACGAAGTGTGAGTAAAACGGCAGATCGACTCTTTTTGAGCCAGTCTGCGGTAAGTAAACAGCTCACTAAACTCAGAGCTTTGTTTGATGATCCGCTGTTTGAGCGTGAATCAAAGGGTCTATTCCCAACACCCAAAGCACTCGCGTTAGCGCCTAAGATCCACCAAATTCTACTGCAGATCGAAAAGCTGACTGTTCCCGAAGTTTTCGACCCTAAAGACAGTGAGCGTACCTTTACTATAGACCTTGTCGAAACCGCGTACACGGCGATTTACCCGCATTTTATGCCGACAGCACTTGCCGATGCGCCGCACATCACCATCAACAGTTCAACGTGGAGCAGCGACAGCTTCAAGCGCTTACTGAAACGTGAGGTGGATTTTGGTATCGGCATCTTTGAGCTAGATGAGCGCGCTTCTACCCATGTCCAGTGTATCCCTGACGAGTTGGATTACGTGGAACTGTGCTTGGATTACTCGGTGTGTTTGATGCGCAATGACCACCCAGCCTTGCAAGAAGAGTGGAACCTCGACACCTTCTTGAAGTATCGACACATACAGTTGGTAACGGGTGGTGCGGGTGATTGGTTATTGATGGAAGTGCTTAACTCAAAGCAGCTTGAAATCAACAAAGCCGCTAATGTTTCAGACATCACCAGTGCCATTAAACTGTGTAAGCAGAGTGATTTACTTATGTGTTACCCATACAACTCGGTTCGCGATTACATTGATAGCGGAGAGTTGGTGATGAAGCCTGTCCCGGTTGATTTGGTGCCGGGAGGCTTGTTCCTGTTGTGGCATAAATACTTCGATTCAGAACCTAGCCACAAATGGTTGCGCGATCTGATCATTGAGCAGACTCGATAATTGAGATGTATAATCTATTCAAGCTTTTGAAAGATAAGACAAACGTAGTTGTTTGATAAAAAATCCAGTTTTATTTCGTCTTTTGGAATTAAGCTTCGTCTTATTCTGGGTGCTATTTTTATTTGGAAGATGAGAGATGACAATTCCACGGTTACCACAACAAATTATTGAAGATGCGTGTGAGTGGGCGATCATGCACGGTGTTGCGTTTCGCCAGTCAGATAATACCGCTAGGCATTGTCCTTTCAGCATTGCTCCTATGACTATGGAGCGTGAGGTGTATGAACACTTGTTGAAGGTAACACCGCTGATCACCAAGTTAATCAGCAATGTTTCCGAAGATCATGATTTCTTGCAGTCATCACTGAGTGATATGGCCAAAGCTGATCCGTTTTTTGGTCGCTTGATGGAACTGCATCAACAAGCGCATGGCGAGGTGTCTCATCGTCTTTATCCTGCTCGCCAACCGTTGTTATTAATGCGTACTGACTTTATGGATGATCGCCAACATGGCGCGAAAGTGATCGAGTTTAATGGCATTGCTGCAGGTATGGCTCCGTTTGGGCAAAAAGCGACAGAGTTCCATGATTACATGCATAATCAATGGCCTGAGACTTATCAGAGCTGGCTTGAAGATAAATCTGCAACTCCTGCTGAAAACCAAGGCTTAACGCAGTTGGCTTATGGTATTGCGACTTCAGCAAGAAAAGTGCGAGCTGACTTTAATGATTCAGATAAGCCAACATTCTTGATGGTAGTACAAAAGAATGAAGACAATGTTTACGACCAACACCTACTCGAAATTGAACTGCAAAAGCAGGGTGTACGTACGGTTCGTCGCACTTTTGAACAACTGAGCTGTCAGCTTTCATCGGGTGATGACCAACGTTTGTTATTGCAAGATGTCGGCGCTGTCGATGTGGTCTACCTAAGAGCGGGCTATCAGTATTCAGACTACTGGGCACCAGAACTCAACGAATCGGTTTGTTGTCATACACTAAGCCAAACGCGCGTGTTTATGGAACAACACCATGTCGCAATGAACGCGACCATCAGCCAACAATTAGCGACCAGCAAAACCATGCAAATGCTGCTGACCATGATGCCAGCATCTGAATACGCACGTTGGGGTTTAACGCTAGAAGAAGCCGAACTGGTCAAGAGTGTTTTAGCCGATATGAAGCCTATCACCAGTGAATCGATTGAATGGTTTAACACACAAGCTGATAAGCAAGAGTGGGTGTTGAAAAACCAAGGTGAGGGCGGTGGCCATTGTGTCTTTGGTGACGACATTAGCGAGCAACTGAGTCAACTTAAACCAGAAGAGTACGATGCATGGGCATTGATGCAGCGCTTGTATCCACACGAACGCGACGTACCAACCATTGCAGTGCGTGACACTCAACAAATGCTGGTGACAGACTTAGTCAGCGAAGTGGGTTTGTTCACTGTCTATTACCAAGGTAAGCCAGTCACTCAACTTGATGGTTATGCGGGATACTTGATCCGCAGTAAACCTGCTAGCGAAAACGAAGGTGGAATCCACAGCGGTAAAGGGATTTTGGATTCGTTGGTGTTGATTGATTAGTTACAAATGGTTGATCCATAATTGGTCGAGTTCGCACCAACCGAAACCATTGACTTGCGCGCTGTGTATGTTTTCAGAAACCTCTAAGTTGAACGCCTCTTGCTTGAGCTCAACCACAACCCCAGAGTCATTCAACCAATGCTTGAGTTCCAACAGTGCATTCATCGCTAACTCAACGTTGGGCTGGTTTCTTATTGAGGCTAAGCCTTGTTCGATTTTCTCTAGCATCTCAGCAGGCAGCGCTAAGTCCTCAAACGGGAAGCGACTGAAGAAGCTTAACCACGAAGTGAAGGTGTCGTTCTCATCAATAATGCTGCATAGCGCGACGTCTTTAGTCGTTAGGTAATGTCCATATTCCACGCTGGTTTTGCTGTCGCCAGACACTGACAACTGCTCGAAAAGGGTTTGGCATTCAGAGGTGTCTTCAACGGTGAATTCACGAACTGATTTAGTTAATGCTGGGTTCTGAACCTTGAAAAACGTTGAACCGAAATCCGGTTGGGAAGCATGGTCATCGCCACGCACGGTGGTCGTCTTTTCGGGCAGTTTCACACACACCTGATTTTGAGCGCAGGCTTTGCTTTGTGCCCACTCTGGATAGACCCACAACTCGACTCGATTGAGAATCGGCGTGCTGTGTGAATAGGCGCTATTACGGGTCAATCTCAACATTTTGCTTGAGAATATGTCTAATGAGAACGCGCCAGAACCAATCAGCCTATCAGCCGGTGATGAGGGATCAAAGACGGAGGCTTCAACTCTGGAAAGTAAGCGCGGTAAATGCCAATCAGGTTGATTTAATTTTACGACAACCACATTACCTGCCGAGGCAGAGACCTCATCAATATGCTGATAACAGCGACGCCATATTTTGCTTTGGCAGAGCGAGTTTAGGTTGCGCGTTATGTCTTGAGGTTCGAGTGTTCGACCGTTATGAAAGTGAACACCATTGCGAATCTGAAATTGCCACTGTGTCGCATCTTCATTAGGCTGCCAATGATAAGCCAGATCGCCGCTGAGTTTACCGTGCTGAACGGTGGTAAGGCGTTGGCAAACTTGCATCACTAAGAAGCGTTCGGTGCGTCTAAGTACTCGTTGAGGGTGAAGAGCCTCGAGTTCTCGGTGAAAGGGGATGTACGCGATATTCTGCGCCGACGGATTGGTATTGCTTAGAAAGGCTTGTAACTCAGCGCTAGCATTGCGGCCATTGAAGCTTAAGGTGCTAAACACCTGTTCTATATTACCCGCATCGGCTTGGGTTTGTGTGTATTGGTAACACGCCTCAATGGGCTCAACCAGACACGTGAGTTGTGCTTTCTTGCTGCGGCCTGAGCTGGCTTGCCACTCAATCCAACCTTGTGCTGTCATCGCTTTTATTAAGGTCTGAACATGACGTTCACTCACATGCAGCAGTGTAGCCAGTTGGTTGACCTGACAATGCGATACTCCAGGCCCAAAAGCCTGAAATATCTTTTCATACAGTTCAAGCTTGCGCTTAAGGTTGCCCAATTTGCTTTCCTAACGACGAGGTTGAGTTAAATGTGAATAGCCAGAGTCAATCAGTGCTTGTTCCATCGTATCGAGAACTCGAGAGGTTATCTCTGAGCTTAGGATATCCGACTCAGTTTTACCTTGAAGCACCAATCCTGAAAAATGGTCGATTTCAAATTCGAACCCATTCCCCGTCACTCGGCAGTTGATGGTCGATTTTTGCCCTTGATGTTCAATCTCAATAAAGGCCGGATTCCACCATTTTTCGTGAATGGTGATTTTGGTATCAGGCCCAGTCAAGTGTGCCGTTCGGGGAAGGTTCAGCACTGTTGATGCCGATATCTTACCGTTTATATCGCCAGAGAATGTAAAGCACGCATCGGTATCGACATTCGCGCCCTCATACAGACACGACATCTCTACCTGAGGTTTTGAAGGTTTCACACCCAGCGTTCGACACAAATCGTAGAAGAACCAAAGCCCATAGACCCCAACATCGAGCGTTGCTCCGCCTGACAAATCCGGATTGAAGATAAACAAGTCGGGCTCATAGTCATGATGGTTGCCAAAGCTGGCTTCGATTGAGTCTATCTGAATGTTGTTGTCGACCAAAAATGATTGAAGCTCACGATACGCGGGAAACACCACTGTTTTCATCGCTTCTAGCAACATCACACCATTTTGATTTGCGAGAGCTTTCATCTCCAGCCAATCATCAAGATTGGTGAAAGCGGGCTTCTCGACCAATACGTGTTTTTTATGGCTTAGAAACAGTTCAGCTAAAGGCTTGTGATAAGGATGAACAGTAGCGATGTATACTGCTTCAATATCTGGATCTTGCGCCATCGTTTCATAAGACCCATAAGCTTTGTCGCAACCAAACTTATTGGCGAACGTAGCTGCGCGTGAGTGATCTCTTGCGGCAACGGCATACAATTCACCATGCAGACAGTGCTCGGTTACAGCTGTTGCGAATCGATTGGCGATATTGCCTAGCCCTGCGATACCCCATTTAATTTTTCGTTGCGTGTCGCTCATCAGTTGCTCCAAATCGTTGTTTTGTATCAGTGTACTCAGAGACGCCACATACAAATAGAGAACAGATTTCTCAACCTGTTCTCTATTTATTTTATTCTAGTTGAAGATCTGGATCAGTTCTGTGTGTGGCGTTTCCAATCGGCTAGGGCTTGAATGTGTTTTGGTCCAATACCGCAGCAACCACCGATAATATTCGCTCCCAGCGCGTGCCAGCGTTTTGCGTAAACTAAATAACCTTGGCCATCCAATTCACGTATCTCTTGAAGCATATCATTAGCTTCATGTTCGCTGCTGATAGGTGCAAAGTTATTGGCGTAGACACCAATTTCCAAATCACTACCTAGCTCACCAATCACTTGCTTAGCATCGATAATAGCTTGATCCATCACTTCAGGCACTGAGCAGTTAAACATTATGCCAGTAGCGTTTGCTTGGCAGGCAAGCTTGATGGCGTCTGTTACGCTCTCGCCAGAACGAATATTGGCAGAATCACCCTTGGTGTCTTCCAAACTGAACGCGTAGTAACACGGTTTGCTTGATTGCTTGAGTACCGCATGAATGGATTCGAATTCTTGCAGGCTACAGATGGTTTCTGCTATCCAAAGGTCGATGTTTGGGGCTTGGGCATCGTAAAGCGTTTGAATGATGGGCGCTGCTTCTTCGACTTTAAATAAGTCTGGTCGGTAGCTGCCAAATGGCGGTGGAATCGCGCCCGCGACTTTCACTGTGTGGGGAGCATTGTCTGCAACTGCTTTAGCCAGTTCGCCAGATAGTGCTGCGAGTTCAAAGCCTCGTTGCTCGAACAGTTCTTCGCCTAAGTGAAAGGGCACACACGCGTAGCTATTGGTGATCAAGATTTCAGCACCTGCATCGACAAAGTTTTGATGCGCTTGGCTGACAAATTCGGGTGCTTCAATCAGCGCTTGAGCACTCCAGAGTGGTTGAGAAAATGGCGCGCCAATTTCTTTGAGTTCTCGGCCCATGCCGCCATCAAGTATGGTTAGTGTTTTCATATTCAATACTATCTAAACAATTGCTGAAGTTCTGCCGCCACCATATCAGACAATTTTCTCAGACAGAAGCCATCAATACCCTGTGTTAGCGAGAAAAGGTGTCGGACTGTTTTAGAAATAGCCACGGCATAATTTAGATTACCCTTTCCCGATAATGTGCACCACCACACGCTTCAACGCCTATACGCATGAGTGGCATTTTGCTATTGTAGTCAGTAGTTTAGAGCGAGTTACCGACTTATGAAGTATGACCTTACCATTTTGGTCTACGGCATGAAGACTGAAGTGGTTTTTAGCTAGGTTGATACCGCAGAAATAAGAATAATTAGACATGGTGTCTCTGGTGCATTTAAGTACCACATAAGTGTGGCAGATCCTCGGTAGGGGGAATCCATGTCATTCGTTAGTTTGCTAAGTGCAGAAATGAATTTTAAGTGTAAAGCTTGGTTCTGTGCTCTAGCTAAACGCCTGTTCATTCATCGAAATTATCATCTCGCGTGGGTTGTTTTTCGTCTCAGCTATTACGCGTTATTCATTTCCTTATAGCTTACTAAATTCTCTTTCTCAACGATCATTTACGCTTCTTCTTTGTTGCTGAAACTTCGCGGTAAAGCGGGGTAGCCGCGCACTTGGTTTTCTAGTTTTCCGAAAGAATCCTCTCTTATTTGAAGCCTGTTGAACTGTGGAAAATCAGCGCATGCTGCTTCTTAGCCAAGCGCGTTTTGTCGGTGGGGTTTGAGTTTTGAACGGTTCGGTTTACTTATGCGCTCGAATTCATTAGTTTGGTAACCAATTCAGCACCTTGGCACCCAGCCTTTGGCTTAGTCACAGTAGGCAAACTAACAAATTGCTCAAATGGACTTCTGACGCTTGGCAGTTTTGGTTCCAATGAGTTTTGTGTTTAAGGTGCGTTGCTTTAGGTAAGGTGTGCGTTATCAGCCACTTAGCAAGGCGTTATGTTTTTATCTTAAATTGTAGTTAATGAAATGGAGTATAAAATGGCAAGACATAAGTGTTTTATTTCGTATCATCATGAAGATCAAGATGAAGTAGATGATTTTATTCGAACATTTGATCATGAACGTGATGTGTTTATTTCTAGAGGATTAGGTCCAGAAATGAGCCCTGATATTATTAATAGTCAAGATACAGATTATGTAATGAGTCGGATTAGAGAATTGTATTTAAAGGACTCTACAGTCACTATTGTTTTGCTAGGAAAGTGCACATGGGCAAGACGATATGTTGATTGGGAACTGCAGTCTTCATTACGTTCAGGAGAGACTGTAACGCCAAATGGCGTATTGGCAATTAAATTACCAAGTTTTTCTAAAAATACCGCATTCCCAAACAGACTTAATTTAAACTTGAAGCAAACTGATGATCAAGAAGACTGTTATGCTAGGTGGATTGAATACCCTACAAGAAAAGATACATTAAAGAATGCAATAGACTCTGCGTTCAAGCGCAGAAGTACGCATAAGAAATGGATTGATAATCCTCGAGAAAAATTTTCTTATAACCGAACTTGCCCATAATGAGTGACAAAGCAGAAAAACTACTGAATTTCACTATTGATGAAAAATTCAATATGAACCTTTCAATTAATAGTGAAATTATTTTATATGCTTTAGCTCTAATAGTTGTTTATGCTCTTTATCAAATCTTTATTTCGAGAAAGTTTAAATCATTCGAAATAGATGAAGCTGAAATTGGCATTGGTAATCAGAAAATAAAACTACGACCTAATCTTGTTGATATGCAAATTGCATATAAAATTTGGGTTGAGTTAAGTACAAGAAAAATCGGTTTGCCGATAGATTATGATAATGATGTCATTGTTGAAGTATATAGTTCATGGTACGGATTTTTTTCTGTTGCTCGAGAGTTAGTTAAAGATGTTCCAGTCTCAAACTTTCGGCGTAAAGATACAGAAAAGATAATTAATCTTTCTATCGAAGTGTTGAACAACGGTATCAGACCACATCTGACCAAATGGCAAGCAAGGTATAGACGCTGGTATGAACGAGTATCTGTATTACCGGAAAATGAATCAAAAACACCACAAGAAATTCAATGTGATTATCCACATTATGAAGAACTTGTAGTTGATTTAAAAGCCGTCAATACATGTTTAATACAATACAGAATTAAAATGCATCAAATTATTTCAAAAGCATAAAATATTAGATAACTTTAATAAAAATATAGTCTGACAAACATACAAATAAGGATTAAGGTGTTGCGTAGCCAACACTAAATCCCGAGCGTTGAGCAAGCCCGAAGCCACTTTATTAAGTAAATTGTACGATTGCATTTGAAGGGCACATCGCTT
>NZ_JBGOOI010000098.1:0-12224 GCF_041439605.1 Vibrio sp. 1F169
TGTTCAACACTTGGGATTTAGTGTTGGCTACGCAACACCTTAATCCTTATTTGTTGTTAGCTCTACGACTTAGACTGGACAAGACACAATTTATTGAAATCCATCGCCATGATTTTCTAATGTTTTAATACCACACTCTAAACAAACTACATAGCGATCGATTAAATCTAGTGACGCTCCTGCTGGACTAGCCATCCCACCCAAAAAACCCGCAAGAAATTCCTTAAACTTTTCTTTCTTACTATTGCCATATTTGGACGGTTTTTGCTTAATCAATTCTTTATGTTCTGTTTTTTGACCACATTTGTCGCAATACCTAGCACTCATTTTAACCTCAATTGTTGTTTTATAAATCCTGAGAATGATATCGGAGTAGCTGCGCATATGAATGAGAAGTGAATCACACATATGAACCAGTACGCACATTTAATAAGTAGAACTAACGCTTATTAGATAGAAAATTCTGCATTTAAATACAGAGTTTTTCTGTCTAGTCTGATTTATGGGAAAGGATTATACTCATTAACCCTATTTATAACAGTGATTTAAATCATTAGCTGTAAAACTGGATGCTTAAAGTGTGGATTCTCGTCGTAGAAATGCAGAAAGGGCTACTTTCCTAAAAAAATAGCCCTTTCGATTGCTGTGAATCATCGGCGTTTCTTGTAGCGTTTTCGTGTGGTGTTCGCCCTTACCACACGCCCGTTCTTGAGCGTGTAACCTTTCTTAAGTTGGCCGTTTGGTCGACGACCTTTGCACTTGTGTCCTTTCATTGGGGTTCTCCAGTTTTCGTATCCGTTGCTCTTGGTCTTGTTGCACTCGCTTTATCCAGTTGATGTCTGTTTTCAAAGCCGCAATCGTGCCGAGGCTTGAGACTCAACCTGTAATAAATGCAATGACCAACGCATCAAGAAACGCCATCACTTCGTTTTCCATCGAGATCCGTAATATTCAAGTAGGTATCGCACCATGGCGCGTAATTGGGAATAAAAGACAAAATGAATGAAACGAACGCTCTAATAAACAACAAAGTGTTTTGATAAAATTGAGCTTAAAAAGTGACACTGCAACATAACTACCCTCCACTTTAATTGACGAACAGTAACAGTGGCCTCGTGACTCGTTGTCACAGCAAGCCATAAAACTCGCACACATAACTCTGATTACGACAAACCGAACCACAGTAAATTTAACTGTATAAATATGCAGTTAAATTGATACCCCCGCAAAAACCACACTTATCGAGTGAATAGCATTCAAAACCAACGCCATGCGTACAGAATTTGTTCTAAAAATCAGTTTAATCATTAACTTTTCTGTATAATCTTCAATTCAATTTTAACTATTGGGTTCGAATGTGAATACTCGATAGAATCTCTGTTTGCGGTGACATCACGCATAACCACAAAGTTACATGTATGGATGATTAACATTTTGAGCGACAACGTATTCAGGCAAATCAATATATTCCTTTCGGTTTTTTGCCTCGCTGCCACTCTACTGTCGTTTATCTCTTATCATATGATCATGGATCAAAACTACGTTATCACTCCAGATAGATTCCCTACACTCGTTAACACTGACCAAGAACATAATGGTGGCACCAAAGGGGTGCTGTATAAGTCAGAAGACACCATTGAGTTACAGTGTGACTTTAAGCGTACCTATAGCTCGCCATTCTGTGAGATTGAGTTCGTTATCTCTACGGAAGGTAAAGGTCTGGATCTCTCAGTGTATGACTCAGTGACCATCAATATGGATTACGAAGGCCAAGAACAGCCAAGGTTTCGCTTTTACATTCGAAATTACGACGAGAATTACAGCGTTCAAGGTGACGCTATGTCTAATAAGTTCAATCGTTTAGATTTCTCGTTACCCGATAGAAAACACATCGACTTAGATTATTTCAATGTCCCTTTATGGTGGATCGACTATTACAACCACCCTATTACTAATAGCGCCGTAGACGTTACCAACGCAGTGTCGGTTGAGTTAGGGCTTGGTGCTAGCACACTTGATGGGCACCATAAACTGACAGTACAAAGCATCGTTTTTCACGGCAAGACGATCGACAAGTTTGTACTAGGAAAACTCTTAATTAGTTTATGGGTGCTGTATGCGATTTACTATATATCTTGTGCGTTATATCTAGCCAGAAGAACAAGAACAGATGCCGCACAGCAACAACGTTTGTTGACTCAAGAAATTGAAGAGCTAAAGATAAAGGCTACAACCGATCCGTTAACCGGCTGTAGGAACAGAACTGAAGCTTTAGATGCTTTCTATGATTTTGAATGGTTAGCCCAGCAAGGAAAAACAATTCACATCGCTTTGTTTGATTTAGACCATTTTAAGCAAATCAATGATCAACATGGCCATGAAGTGGGTGACAAAGTACTTATTCAGTTTGTCGCAACGGCGAACGAGAGTCTTGGTGAGCAATATTTACTTTATCGCTGGGGTGGTGAGGAGTTCCTTTTAGTTTGCCTGGAGCAAACTGCGCTACAGTGTAACGAATCTATCAATAATCTATACCTAGCAATCGACCAAAGCGTTTGGCCTAAAGCGCTTAAAGTAACGACTTCGACTGGAGTAACACAGCTTAAGCAACATGAATCGATACGTTCTGCAATTAAACGTGCAGACAAGGCACTCTACCAAGCGAAAGACAACGGACGAAACCAAGTCGCAAAGTTGTACTAAAGCTCGCTTGACTAGACTGCAGTTACACATTCAACTCTCTGCCAATACCCAATCAAGACGCCATTAATACCCTGTCGATATCTACTGTCCATTTAAGCCGCCGTTAGATTTTCAACGCAGACTAAAGAAGCCAAAAGCTTTACTGTCTCATTAGGGTTCTAATCGATATGTACGCCTCTAAGCGCGCTCTCACCATCGGTAATAACACATTCTGTAGTAACGCCATTAATCGCATTCTCAGGTTGAGATGTATCGTTTCTAAGCTTCCTAACTACTTGTTCTAAACCGCACATATCTGGCTAGTAAAAGCTTTCTCTAAGCAGTCGTAAGTCACTCGCGGTATCGGTTTTGAACATTACCGTCGTTACTTATCTCGCGCTGCTCTTCGAGGAAATCCTTATTATTCTGCTCCCGTCACGCTTCTAATCACGCACTCTGACCCACTAAAAATGGAAGTCACAACGTCACTATCCTTAAAAAACGCCATAGATTTAACTACTTAGACATGGTGACATAAATACTGACACCCAAAATGATAGTTGTATTGTTTTCAGAGCTTGCTGTAATTTAATTACAAATAGGAGCCAAGAAAAGCCTGATAAGTGGATTACTCCAACGTAACTTACTGAATAAACGGCATTTAATGGTTTTGAATAGTTCGGGGTTTAGGGTAACTAAAGAGTTGGTATGTACGAGATAATATACTAGAGGGTAATATATTTAGTTATAGTGCGCTAAGGTGTTAAAAAAGAAGGGCTAATGCCCTACTCTTCTTTATTACTCATTTCTTCACGAATTTGCTCAGCAACGATTTTGATAGCTTGTGCTGTGCTGATGCCCTGGGTCATCATTTCTTGAATTCGTTCAACAGCTTTCTGTTGTTCTTCGTGAGAAAGGGTTGGTAAGTCGTTTAGCATAGTCTGCTCCTTTATTTAGGAGCAGAACTATATAAGGACTGTTAGTAACTAGCAAGGAAATTGATTGATGCACCCATTGCATTTTCATTTGTGTAGTTAGCACTTAAATCTAACTGGAACAAATTGAGTGGCGACAAACCAATACCTGCAGTGACTGTACCTTCTGAACCAGAGTATGCCAAATTCTTGTAGTACCCTGCCCTTAGCTGAAGCTGACGTAAAACATCAACTTCTGTACCAACGCGAATCATCTGTTCATTATCTTTGAACGAAGTAAACTTTTCGGTTTCATTTAAGTCATAGTCGACACTAAGCGTGAAGTAGTCCGCTACGATACCAGCACCTACGGTATATACTGGCTCTAGTTTGTATGCGTATTGGCCACCGACTTTGTGTGTCACATCGCTGGTCGTCGTACTCGTTAAAGTTTGAGATGTATCTTTGGTATTGATATCTCTAGATATTAAGTTGGTAGCCGAAAAGCCAACTCGAAATGGACCTGTGAACCAAAGCGCGCCAGCATCCATATTAAAAGAAGTTTCACCTTCACCATTGTCTCTTACATCAGACAAATCGTAGCTCTTAACAGAAGCAACGTAGTTGTATGTGTAAATACGTTGAAGTTTAGGCGTGATACCAAATGAAATATGCTGCCCCATAAAGGTTTGATATTTAGCGAGAGTTAATCCAACTTCGGTAACACCAATAGCAACGGCTTCTACCGTCGACAACTCAAGTTTATCGGCATCTGTCGCTGACGCTTCATTGTAAACATTTGGTGTAGCAAACGATTCTGTATAGGCTTTGCCGAATAGGTTAGCCGCTATAAATTGATTTGGGATAGCGAATGCGACAACACCACCAAGTTCAACATTAGCTTGGTTACCATCGAGTTTTTTAAGAGCTGCATCTAAATCTGCAGTGTTTGTCGCAGCCAGAGCGGAATCAATATTTGATTTCATGTCTTGGGGGTCATTATAACTACCACCAAAACTTGGCGTGATCATACCCATATCATCGTTACGACGATAAATAGCAACAAGTGCTGGGTTATAGAATGGAGCTGTTAGGAAGTTTGCTGAAACAACACCAACACCACCCATCGCATCACCACGCGCTTCAATGGCGTAGTTTGCTGCTGAAAGAGGAAGACTGGCGAATGCAATTGATGCTGCGAGTAGTTTAGTTGTATTTTTCATGCCGTTTATCTTTGTTAGATCCCTTACATTATTAACGGCTCAATTCTAAATTACTTTAGCTACTCTTCGCTAGAAATATCATAAGTTTTACTGATAGTTTGTGCTTGCTCTATCGCTATGTCACCTTGCCAGCGCGAATGTACCATTGATACAGCTAAAACATAACGATCATTGGGCAGTTCTTCACCCGTTAAATTGGTCGGATAATCGGATTCATAACTTTTACCCCACACCTGCTTATATCGTTCATCGACATAATCGTACAAACCTACGTCTAGCTTTGGTAATGGGCAGTATGGGTTCAGCAGTGCTTTTTTATCGATCAACCAAGAGTCTTTAGATGCCCAACGAACTTGTTGACGCATAACCACTTCACCAAGAATGACCCAAGTGCTCCAGGAGTTACCGCTATTTCCTTTTACAGTCAGGCGATAAAGTCCGGAATCAAGTTGAGACGCTAAGCTATAACGTTTGCTGTATACACTCACTGAAGTGTTATTGATTACAGGGTTACCTTTGGTGAACTCACTATCAGACGAAACGACCTTGTCGACCCACTTCTCAAAGGTGATGTCTTGGATGTTGCTTTCCGATTCAACGTCAATCGCCACACGGAATGTTTCCCTGCCTGGGCTTTGGATAATGTGTCTTTTCACGACGACCGAGCTTATCCAGTCCGGTAAAGTGTTTTTGGTGAGCGTTTTCCCACAATCTTTGTTCAATGCTTGCTCGAACAGCTGATTGAGATGATCTTCGCGAGATTGCGAAGCGTTGATTTGCCAAACTTCCACTAGTGAATCAAACATCAATGCTAAATCATTATCTAGCAGGTGCTTGTGCACTTGTGTCAGCGCATCACTGTCCTTAAACCAATCGGCTGCGTGTGCAGTATTGATGACGCTTGATAAAATGAGTAGTGGAAGTAAGGCTTTTTTCATTACGCTTTCATCTTGTAGCCAACGCCACGTAAGGTTTCAATTTCTAAACCTGGCAACTTCTGTCTTAGTTGCAGAACGTGCGTGTCTACAGTACGAGTTGTTGGGAAGTGGTTGTAACCCCAAACGTGGTCTAGTAGCTCATCACGAGTAAACACTCGACCAAGATTACTTGCCAAGAATAATAATAGATCAAATTCCGTACGCGTTAACGTGACTTCCAGTTCGTTAAAAAACACTTCACGTGTTGCTTTGTCAATTACAAGGTTTTGAGCCATTACTTTTGATGCATCTTGATCTTCAGCATCAGGTAGGCGTAGTTGTGCACGGATTCGAGCAAACAGTTCAGCTTCTGCAAATGGTTTCGTTAGGTAATCATTCGCACCTGAGTCTAGGCCGGCTACTTTGTCTTTTACTGTTACGAGAGCCGTTAGCAAAATAACTGGGATGTCTTTCTTTTTCTTCCAACCTGGAAGTGAATCTACTGAGTCACCATCAGGAAGTTGACGGTCTAGGATCACAAGATCCGCTTGTTCCCAATAGCCTTCAACTTCAGAGATCAGCTCGGCATGTAAACATTCATATCCAGCTTGCTCAAGGCTAACTAATAAACCGTCAGCTAAATTTTTATCGTCTTCAACGAGAAGCAATGTCTGTTTCACAAGGTATCTCCAAAATAAATGTTGTTGGGGGGCCGATAAGCGTCATGTGACCGCCCATTTTTCCGACCATAGATTCTACTATCGTCAGACCTAAACCGAGTCCACTCTTACTTACGAATGGCTTTCTTAGTTGCCCCCAATCTTTACGAGACAAGTCTCCATTATCTATAACTTTGAATGTCAGCTTCTTGTCAGAAGTATTCAGTTCTAGTATCACTGGGGCAACACCGTATTTCACGGCATTTCTGATCAGGTTATCGATACACGTTCCTAACCAATATACGTTTACTTTTGCAGCAATATCTTTGTTTACGCGGAGTTCAATGCCCGGAGCAAAGTCTTCTTCAACTTTGTATTGAAGCCACTCTTCAACACTTGGCACCCACTCTGTTGCAAGCGGTTGGTTGTCTGATTGCAAATAGTCTTTACTTGCTTCTGCCAACTGCCTTAAACGGCGTGTATCTTCACACAACCTACGAAATTCATCATATACCGATTCTGGCAAGTGTTCGAACTCTCGCCTAAACCCTTCAACCGTCAATGACAAACTCGCAATCGGTGTTCTTAATTCATGCGTTAGAATTTGAAGAACCAGCATGCGGCTCTTCATCTCTTGTTTTTTACTGTTCCAACGGTAAACCGCCCACCCCAACACGAGTAGGATATTGGCAATCACCAAAATAAACATGGCGATCTGCAGAAGCTCTGAATGATCTTCTATTTCCCAACATACATTGCCGCGTTGGACAAAACAGCTGTTGCCTTCTGAGGACAAACTAAAGGCTAAACCCGCGAGCGTAGCGTTTTCGTTCCAAACTGATTCTTTATACAGGTAATATCTATCACCGCGCTTGACCCACATTTCATCAAGCTCAACAAACATACTCGCACCCGCTAGCAAAGCTGTTATGGCTTCATTGTCCATCTTCTGTAGACGAGACAGTAGTTCATCGTGTTCGGTGTTCGGTCGCTCTTGAATGTGCATGTAGCGCTTCAACGAGTCAAATTTCTCTGGGTATAACTCAACGTAGCGTGCGGCATATGAACCGCCACCGGGATGAATCAAACCACTTCGAGTAAACCAACGATCAGAAAGTTTAGTTCCTTTACACATTGCACGAGTAAAGACCAAAGGCTCTGTGATTAGAGGGCTTAAAGGCAACTTTCCGCTGCATGTTTTTGATAACCGGTATAAGCGTTGGATGTCTTTTAGTGGGTATTCAGCAGTTTGCGGCAGCATAGAGGACGGCATGATCAAGCGAGTCGGGTAATCAGCCTGAAGCAGTCGAATATCATAAGATTCAATTGCCATTTCATGATCAAAAAGTTTAGTGAAGTTATCGATACGCTCAGGTAAAGAGTCAGCAAACGCGTTCACTGAAACGGATAATGTAGCGATAAGCAGAGTAAATGTTCTTTTGATGATCACAAACCAACGCAAATTCATATAGATCAATCAAATATATACCATTCGTTATCAAAGATAAATTTATAACCGCATGAAAAACCGTGCTAATGACGAGTTATAGCGACAAATTCGATCATATTAGGGCTATGTTGCACAGCTGTACTCGCTAATCGTTTGAGTCGTTATAACTTCATTCAAATGAGTTTTACGGCCATCTATCGGACTGTGCTTATTGCTTATAGGCCATAGATTGCTGCTTATGGGTCATAGATTGTTACTTTAGGATACAGCGACTTTCAGATGAACAAAAAAAAGGAGCTCTAATGAGCTCCTTATTTAGTTACGACTTAATGCTTTTGCTTAGAAAATACTTAAAAAGTGTTTCCTATAGATGCTCTAGAATACCGAGACAGCTCTGTTTCGCATCACCAAACAACATCTGCGTATTCTCTTTGAAGAACAGTGGGTTTTGCACACCTGCGTAACCTGTGTTCATCGAACGTTTGAATACGATAACGTTCTGAGCATTCCAAACTTCAAGTACTGGCATGCCAGCGATTGGGCTGTTTGGATCTTCAAGTGCTGCTGGGTTCACAGTGTCGTTTGCACCGATAACCAAAACAGTATCGGTCTCATTGAAGTCATCGTTGAGTTCATCCATTTCAAGAACGATATCGTAAGGTACTTTTGCTTCAGCAAGTAACACATTCATGTGACCCGGTAACCTACCAGCAACTGGGTGGATACCAAATCGAACATTGATGCCCTGCGCTCGTAGCTTCTCAGTGATTTCATGCACTGGATATTGAGCTTGAGCTACTGCCATGCCATATCCAGGAGTGATGATGACTGACTTTGAATTTTTCAGCATGTCAGCCACGTCTTCAGCTGATGTTTCGCGGTGTTCACCTTGCTCTTCATCACCATCAGACACAACCACATCTTGGCCGAATCCACCAGCAATAACGCTGATGAAAGAGCGATTCATCGCCTTACACATGATGTAAGAAAGAATTGCACCTGACGAACCAACCAATGCACCGGTTACGATAAGCAGATCGTTCGCAAGCATGAAACCTGCCGCTGCTGCTGCCCAACCAGAATATGAGTTCAGCATAGAGACAACCACTGGCATATCTGCGCCACCAATCGATGCCACTAGGTGGTAACCGAATGCGAATGCGATAAGAGTCATCACCATTAGCGCGAACATGCTGCCGTCCGCTTTAACGAACATAATCATCAGTAGTGTAGAAACTACGATCGCCGCTAGGTTCCACTTATGCTTATGAGGGATGTTCAATGCAGACGAAGAGATAACGCCGCGAAGCTTACCAAACGCAACAATAGAACCCGTGAACGTCACCGCACCGATAAACACGCCAAGGAACACTTCCACTAGGTGGATCACGTGCTCTGCATGAATATCAGCAGGGTTGATAGAAACGGTAGCAGGTGGGTCAATGTAACTGTTGTAACCTACAAGTACTGCTGCCATACCTACGAAGCTGTGCAGAATTGCCACCAGCTCAGGCATTTCAGTCATTTCTACTTTTCTTGCGTAGTGGATACCAATACCACCACCGATCACCATAGCAATGATGATCCATACAATACCTGCAGAATGTGGGCCAAAGATCGTCGCGATCAACGCGATTGCCATACCCGTGATACCGTAATAGTTACCTGCGCGCGCAGATTCCTGTTTCGACAACCCAGCCAAGCTCATAATAAAGAATACAGCAGCCACAATATAAGCTGCTTGTACTAATCCTTCAGACATCTGTCACTCCTTAGTCTTTACGGAACATTTCAAGCATACGTTTGGTTACGGTAAAGCCACCAAAGATATTGATACTTGCAATTAATACGGCAATAAATGATAAGAACGTGACAACGCCACTTCCTTGTCCTATCTGTAACAGTGCACCGACTACAATGATTCCTGAAATCGCGTTAGTTACGGACATCAAAGGCGTATGCAGAGAATGGCTTACATTCCAAACGACGTAATAACCCACCACACAAGCGAGTACAAAAACGGTAAAGTGAGATAAGAACGCAGCAGGAGCAACCGAAGCTACCCAAGCAAATGCACCTACAGCAACCGCCATGCCTGCCACTTTCTTAATTGGAGAAACCGGCTCTTCAACTTTTGGCTCTGGTTTAACCGCTTTGGGCTTAGCTTGTTGTGGTTGAGCTGAAACTTGAATTGGCGGTGCAGGCCAAGTGACTTCACCCTCTTTAACCACAGTAACACCGCGTAGCACAACATCTTCAAAGTCAATATTGATGTTGCCATCTTTCTCTTTGCAAAGCAGTTTCAGCAAGTTAACGAGGTTCGTTGCATACAGTTGAGATGATTGAGTCGGTAGTCGACCAACCATATCTGTGTAACCTACCACTTTCACGCCGTTAGCCGTTGTAATAACTTGATCCGCAACGGTATATTCACAGTTGCCGCCATTGGCTGCCGCAAGGTCAACAATCACACTACCAGCACTCATGCTGTCTACCATCTCTTTGGTAATCAGCTTAGGTGCCGGACGACCTGGGATCAGTGCCGTTGTAATGATGATATCGACATCTTTAGCTTGAGCTGCATACAGTTCTTCAGCTTTCTTATTGAATGCTTCAGACATCTCTTTTGCGTAGCCGTCGCCCGCGCTGGTATCTTCCTTGAAATCCACTTCCAAGAATTCAGCGCCCATAGACTCGACTTGCTCTTTTACTTCAGGACGAACATCGAACGAACGAACGATCGCACCCAAACTACCCGCAGCGCCAATTGCTGCTAGGCCAGCAACACCCGCACCAGCAACCAGTACCTTCGCTGGTGGAACTTTGCCTGCCGCCGTAATTTGACCTGTGAAGAATCGACCAAACTCATGCGCCGCCTCAACAACAGCACGGTAACCCGCGATGTTAGCCATAGAACTCAATGCATCTAACGCTTGAGCTCTTGAAATACGAGGTACAGAATCCATCGCCATCACGTTAATATTACGAGTGGACAATTGTTCCATTAATTCTGGGTTCTGAGCTGGCCAAATAAAGCTGACCAATGTTGCGCCATCTTTAAGAAGATCAATTTCATTTGTAGTTTCGTCAACGATCGGAGCGTTAACTTTAAAAATAATATCGGATTTCCAAGCTTCATCTGCGGTGACAATTTTTGCTCCAGCTTGTTCATAAACTGCATCTTCAAAACTTGCTAACGCACCTGCTTGTGATTCAACACAAACTTCAAATCCTAATTTTAGAAGCTGTTCTACCGATTTCGGCGAAGCAGCGACTCGCGTTTCACCTGCGAGTGTTTCTCTTGGTACACCAATTTGCATAGCTATTCCTTGACTATTGGCACAATGACTTATTCGTTTGTATCTAACGAGAACTAATACTTCAAGCGTTTTATTCAAAGAACAGGAAAAGTTATTACTTATAACGATTTGGATGGAATTGGAGCACTTCATTTGAAGAAATGACGCCTCTTTTGAGCCAAGAGGTCAAACCACTTGCAAATATTCCTTTAAATAACAACCTACTAGCTGTTCTTTGTTCCTAAAACTAAAAAGAGCTTTCAGCATATACACTGAAAGCTCTCTAAATTATGACCAACATCAATTCTAACCCTATTTGGTTAGCTAAAAATGCTATCGCCCATTTGGTCGATGAACATCTGCGATTTTTTAAGCATCAGTTCATCGGCATCTTGTTTGTTTGAAACAACATCTGAACGAATAAAACGATGGGTTTTGATTTCACCATCAAATTCTTTCTCGATTCGCCCAGCTACACGGTATTGACCAGATTCAGCAATGGCATCTTGATAGATATTGAAGCCTTTGTATTCGACTGGCTCAATTTCTACTTTTTGTTCGGTTTTTTCTTTGCCACTAAATAATCTAGAAAAGAATCCCACGTTTTTACTCCTTAAATGACCGCATTAACCGTAAACTATCATGACTGTTTACCGCTCAACAATGGCTTTTCATACCATTGTAATTCAACGTCATCATCAAAATTATGTTGACTAAAGATTACGGGTACATTGTCGTCACGCTCTCGTCTTCTGTCGTCAATGATCATACTTTCTGCATTTTTGACCGCGATCTCACTATTTCGTTTATACAGCACCAATTTATCCTCTGGCAATGCCGATAGAAAATCGACATCGAAGCGAATATAGATGGGTTTAAGCTGACCTAAAGCCAAACACGCAAGATCGGCTAACTGCTCGTTGGTATAGCCAGAAACATACTCTTCTGTAGCTAATACATTTCCCACCAAAGTTTCCATATAATTATGGACATCGACACTGATTTGCATAATACACCTCCATGTTGAGTAATGCCGTTCACTTAAGAGTGAACGGCATTTTTGTTCTTAGCATACCGTTG
>NZ_JBGOOI010000099.1:0-4822 GCF_041439605.1 Vibrio sp. 1F169
AACCACCGACACGAGGATTTTCAATCCTCTGCTCTACCGACTGAGCTATCCGGGCAACGGAGCGCTATTAAACGGATTTTCTGCATAACCGTCAACACCTTTTTTGAAAATAACTAAAAAAAACGTTCGTTAGTTGTTTTTTTATTCAAAAGTGAGGCTTACGTTTTACCTTGGTTAAAATCTTTCTTGAATTTTGTTACTTTCTCTAAGTATCGGCGCGACTCTTTATTGGGATGTTTCGTTGTTAGTGCCCAGTAAGCTTGACTCGGTTGCAATGAATTTAAGTCACGCATTGCTCGCTTTCTATCCTTACTGAAAGTATTGAGCACGCCACCAGTGCCGCCGTTGTATGCTGAGATCATACTGTACTCAAGCGTGGTTGGGTGTTTTACGTCTTTTAAATAACGATTTTTAAGGATGTAAAAGTATGCGGTGCCTGCATCAATGTTGTTTTCTGGATTGAATAAGTACTCAGGACTTGGTTCTCCAGGTTTCTTTTTAACGAGCTTAAAGACATCTCGGCCAGCGGTTTTAGGTACCACCTGCATAAGACCATAAGCATTTGCCCAGCTCACCGCGTAAGGATTGAAGCTGCTTTCTGTCTTGATGATTGCATAGATCAAGTCTTCAGGGATGTCATAGCGTTGAGATGCTCGTTGTACTATGTCGGCATACTTATAACTACGTTTGCTCGCATGATCTGCCACCATTGGGATTTCGACGTAGTATGCTTTTTTAAAGTCTACCTCTTTGTTTTTTAGGTTATTGGCGATCAGGTAATCTGCGAATTTGTTAGCACGCCATGTCCATTGGATGGGCTTTTTCTCTTGGTCTACGACTTGGTTGTAGAGGAAAGGTTGACCTTCTAGCTTTATGCTTTTGGACGAAAATAGATCGACATGAGCTGGATCATCGGGTGTCAGGAGCGTCGTCATGATCGCATTTTTGAGGTGCTTTTTAGGATCTGTTAAGGAGACGGTTTCTACCGTTATGATACCTTGACTGAAGTTAACTTCTGAACGGCTTAGATAATTGTCTATGTATTTCACATAGTTACTCTTACCTGCCATCTTTACTTCACTGCTGCCCCAGCGCTTTTGGATATTGCCTGAAAAGCTACTAATCAAAGCATCCAACGCCCCAGTATCTTTTTCAAATTGCCCTGGTAGTTCTGCCAAATTACTTACAAACCGGTTGGTTGGTTCGTAGTTAACATCATAAATGCTTTCGACAAATTCACGACTGCACCCTGTTAACAACATGGCTGTTAGGAAGTAACTTAGCTTTTTCATAGTTCCTCATACAAAAATGACATCGCGGCGTAAACCATGATGTCATTAAAATTTATTTTAATAAATGTCTTATTCGCTAGGCGGGGTATAGCCATCAATAACGACATCTTTACCTTCGAAAAGGAAGTTAACCATCTCAGTTTCAAGAAGTTTACGATGCTCAGGATCCATCATGTTCAGCTTCTTTTCATTGATAAGCATAGTTTGCTTACTTTGCCATTGTCCCCAAGCTTCTTTAGATACGTTGTCAAAGATACGCTTACCTAGGTCACCCGGGTAAAGTTGAAAATCTAGGCCTTCAGCATCTTTTTGAAGGCGAGCACAAAATACAGTGCGGCTCATAGTGGTTCCTCTTATCGCGTTCGTTGATTCAAACGTCGTTCAGTTCAAAGGGTAGGCTCTCAATAAGCTGCTTTACAGGAGCGGCTAGGCCAATTTCTTCCGGTTTTGATAAGTTATACCAGAGACCTTTAGTCCCTTCCATTATCAAATCTGGTTGTTTATCTAATTTTACTAATACAGGCGTGATATCTAAGTGGTAGTGGCTGAAAGTATGTCGAAACGCAATCATGGTCTTGATCGAATCGGTTTCATTGTCTTTGATCGAACGAAGGTCTAACTGATGTTCGATCTCTGCGTTTTCATTTTGAGGGAAACAGAATAGTCCTCCCCAGATACCAGATTGAGGGCGTTGTTCGAGCCATACTTGATTGTTGTGGTACAGAATCACAAACCATGTTTCTTTTATCGGCTTTTCTTTCTTGGGCTTCTTGCCAGGGAAATCGAGTTGTCTATCGAGCTTCTTAGCTTCACACATGCTTTCAATCGGGCATAACGTACATTTGGGTTTGCTACGAGTACAAACCATCGCACCCATGTCCATCATGGCTTGATTGTACTTATCAACATCTTGATTGGGAGTGTGTGCTTCTGCGTGTTCCCAAAGCTGGTTCTCGACTTTCTTTTGCCCCGGCCAACCTTCTACTGCAAAGCTTCTCGCTAAGGTGCGTTTGACGTTGCCATCAAGAATCGCATGAGGGAGTTTATGCACAGAGGACAACACTGCAGCGGCAGTAGAGCGTCCAATACCCGGTAGCGCGTTCATTTCTTCGATAGAAAGCGGAAATTCACCATCATATTGCTCAGCAACGATCTTGGCTGCTTTATGTAAGTTACGAGCTCGCGCGTAATAGCCAAGCCCTGTCCATAAGTGCAGCACCTCATCTTGTTCGGCGTTCGCTAGGTCAATAACCGTTGGAAAGCGTTCTAAAAATCGCTGGTAGTATGGAATCACCGTGGCCACTTGAGTCTGCTGAAGCATGATTTCAGATAGCCAAACGGTGTAGGCGGTTTTGTTTTGTTGCCAAGGTAATTCTTTGCGCCCAAAGGCGTCATACCACTTTAATATGGCGGTTGCGAAAGGAGTCACGTCATGCTCTATGCTTTGCTATTATTAGGAGTGAAATTGCACCACACTTACGGTTGGATGTAAAACAGACAAATTGTGTGGGAATTTATCCACGGAAAGACTTGCACCGGAGGCAATTCTTTGGATAATCCCCGCTTTGATTAATCAATGTGCAGGCAAAAATCAATGAGTGAAGTGACCACTAACGAATATACTGAAGACGGCAAACTGGTTCGTAAGATCCGTAGTTTTGTTCGCCGCGAAGGCCGCTTAACAAAAGGCCAAGAAAACGCGATGAACGAATGTTGGCCAACAATGGGTATCGACTACAACCCAGAACTTCTTAATTGGAAAGAAGTGTTTGGCAACGACAACCCTGTTGTACTAGAAATTGGCTTCGGTATGGGTGCATCACTGGTTGAAATGGCAAAGAATGCGCCTGAGAAAAACTTCTTAGGTATTGAAGTTCACAGCCCAGGTGTTGGTGCGTGTTTAGGTACAGCTCGCGATGCTGGCGTAACTAACCTGCGTGTGATGTGTCACGATGCAGTAGAAGTATTTGAACACATGATCCCAGACAGCAGCCTGCATACACTGCAACTGTTCTTCCCTGACCCATGGCATAAAGCTCGTCACCACAAACGTCGTATCGTTAAGGCTGAGTTTGCAGAGATGGTTCGCGGTAAGCTGCAACTTGATACTGGTATTTTCCACATGGCAACAGACTGGGAAAACTACGCAGAACATATGATTGAAGTGATGAACGTAGCTCCAGGTTTCGATAATATCGCTGAAGATGGTGATTACATTCCTCGTCCAGACGAGCGTCCACTGACTAAGTTTGAAGCTCGTGGCCACCGTTTAGGTCATGGTGTTTGGGACATTAAGTTCAAGCGTACTAAGTAATTCCGAATCAAATTAAGTGAAGGTGAATCCGACTTAGGATTAACCCCTACACTTTATGGGATTGATAAAAGCCAACATTATTGTAGTGTTGGCTTTTTTGTCCTTAGGCTTTTTTACGATAAAGGTTTAAGGACAGAAAGTAATGTCACACCCCCTACAAAAATAACAATAAGAAGTAAGCTCACATGAAACCAACTCAAGCTATTTTGGCCGAGATTTTAGATGAAGTTCGCCCTTTAATTGGTCAGGGAAAGGTCGCCGATTATATTCCTGCATTGGCTCGTGTATCGAACCAGAAACTGGCGATTGCGGTATACACCAATGAAGGTGAAGTTATTCAAGCTGGCGATGCCGATGAAGCCTTTTCCGTGCAATCAATCTCTAAAGCTTTAAGCCTGACGTTGGCGATGGTGTTGTATAAGCCGGAAGAAATTTGGCAACGCGTTGGAAAGGAGCCTTCAGGACAAGCCTTTAACTCGATGATTCAGCTTGAGATGGAACACGGCATCCCTCGTAACCCGTTTATTAATGCTGGCGCGATTGTCGTTGCCGATTTATTACAAAGCCGTCTATCAGCACCAAGACACCGTTTATTAGAATTTGTCCGTCAGCTATCAGGTGATACACATATCGTGTATGACAAGGTTGTGGCGGCTTCTGAGATGATGCACAGCGATCGTAATGCTGCTATCGCTTATTTGATGCGTTCGTTTGGTAATTTTGAGAATGATGTTATCCCCGTACTGAATAACTACTTCCATGCTTGTGCGCTTAAAATGACCTGTGTGGACTTGGCGAAAACCTTTAGCTATTTGGCGAACAAAGGTGTGTCGGTTCAGACCAAGAAAGAGATCATCACGCCAGTTCAAACCAAACAGCTGAATGCTTTGCTTGCAACATGTGGTTTGTACGATGGGGCGGGAGAGTTTGCTTATCGTGTTGGTATGCCAGGAAAGTCTGGTGTCGGTGGCGGGATTATAGCAATTGTTCCTGGCGAAATGACGATCGCGGTGTGGTCTCCAGAACTGGACGCGTCGGGTAATTCACTGGCGGGAACTCAGGCTTTAGAATTGCTCTCTGAGCGTATTGGACGTTCTATTTTTTAGAAGAAAGATGCGAGCACGGACTTCGTCCTATAGAGCGCTTCGCTTCGAGAAAGATTTTTACAATAAAAAGGGTTGACCCTAAAGCCAACCCTTATGCAATACTTCTCGAA
>NZ_JBGOOI010000099.1:4920-12114 GCF_041439605.1 Vibrio sp. 1F169
AATCTCGAATCTCGAATCTCGAATCTCGAATCTCGAATCTCGAATCTCGAATCTCGAATCTCGCTCTATTCGTCTTCTTCAGCCATAAAGGCTTCAAGCAGATCATTCAGGAACAGCTTTCCTTTTTCAGTGATCTGCCAATGGCTGTCGGTTTCATTAAGATAACCGAGCTCTTTGGCCCACTCTATCGTTGGCTGAATTGAATCAAACTCTAACCCAGTCGTATCAATGAAGTCTTGTTTTGGACACGCTTCCATTAGCCTGAAGCGGTTCATGAAGAACTCGAAAGGGCGGTCCTCATTAGGTACTTCAAGTTCATCCGACAGATAAGGCTTCACCAGATTCTGATACGCGGCTAGGTAGCCTCTAGGGTGTTTAACCTTAGTGGTGCGAACAATACGTCCATCTGCAAAGCTCAGCTTGCCATGAGAGCCACAGCCAATACCTAGGTAGTCACCAAAGCGCCAGTAGTTGAGATTATGCTGACACTGATATCCCGGCTTGCTGTAGCCTGAAATTTCGTATTGTACATAACCTGCGTCTGCGAGCTTCTTATGGCCTAAGTCGAAGATATCCCAAAGGTCATCATCGTCAGGTAGCTTTGGTGTTTTGTAATAGAACATGGTGTTAGGTTCTATTGTTAGCTGATACCAAGATAAATGCGGAGGATTAAGCTCGATCGCTCTGTCCAAATCAGCCAAGGCCTGATCAATGCTTTGATCGGGTAAGCCGTGCATTAGATCTAGGTTGAAGCTATTTAGTCCGATTTTATGTGCTAAATGAGCTGCGTTAACCGCTTCGTCTTGACCGTGAATACGCCCAAGCCTTTCCAGTTTCTCTTGTTCAAAACTTTGCACACCCACCGAGATTCGAGTTATGCCTGCTTTTTGGTAACCAGCAAAACGCTCAGCTTCGATAGTTCCCGGATTAGCTTCCATGGTGATTTCTATTTCAGGTTTGAACGGAATGCGTTGTTCAATGCCTTGCAGCAATCGACCTATTCCTTCTGGAGAAAATAGACTCGGCGTGCCGCCACCAATAAAGATCGAATGCAATGGGCGAGGTGCGCCATTGAGTTGGTATTTTTCGATATCGGTATCGAGATCCTCAAGCAGAGCATCGATGTACTCTTTTTCAGGAATCTCGGCTTTGAGAGCGTGAGAGTTAAAATCACAATACGGACACTTTTGTACACACCATGGAATGTGGACATAGAGGCTGAGTGCGGGTGGTATTAGCGCTGCATTGTGCATTACAGAGCTTGCTCCTTGAGAGTCTTGAATAATGACGCGAGGGCTTTACCACGGTGTGACAGTTGCTTCTTACGTGACGATTCAAGTTCTGCTGAGGCGCAGTTATCTTCTGGTACAAAGAATACAGGATCGTAGCCAAAGCCATTCTCACCGTGTTCTTCAGTCAGAATGCGACCTTCCCATTTACCGTGACATACTAATGGAGTCGGATCATTCTCGTGACGCATTAGCACCAATACACAGTGAAAACGAGCGGTACGCTTTTCAACATCGACACCTTGCATAGCATCTAACAGCTTTTCGATGTTTTGCTTATCAGTAGCCCCTTCACCTGAGTAACGCGCTGAGTAGATACCGGGTGCACCATTAAGGTAATCAACTTCTAAGCCAGAATCGTCAGCAATGGCTGGTAGCCCCGTCACTTTCGCAGCGTGGCGAGCTTTGATGATGGCATTTTCAATGAAAGTCGTTCCTGTTTCTGCGACTTCTGAAACGTTAAATTCACTTTGCGCGACAACGTCGAAACCAAACTTAGACAGAATATCTGCCATCTCGCGAACTTTGCCTTGGTTGCCTGTTGCTAAAACAATCTTACTCATGGGGATGCGGCTCTAATAAGTTAATGACTAGAAATGTGAGCTTTGAAGCTACTCTTCTATATAGAATTTTTGTGTGAAACGCAGTGGGCCTGTGCCTTTCAAACCGGCGTTAACATCGATATTAAAAGTGATGTTCTCTTCGTGAGTGATAGGGAACTCAGCAAGATAATAAATTGCATCACCTTCCTTTATTTCACGGAAGTTAAGCGTGCGAGTGTTACCTACTAGGTTTCGAGCTGTTCCCGTAATTTTAGCCGTTGTTGCAGGCTTGCCTAGAGAAGCGTTGTCTAGCACGCTGATGTTTAGAATCGCTGAGTATCCGTTTCGTTTCAGCTTATATTGCTTAGCGACCTGCGCAGTTAAAAACGTGGAATTGAAAGCCGAATAATGAACCTCGACATCCTTGATACTTTTAAACTGTCCTGCCGAACTTGGTAAGGCAACAAGAGCGGTGAGTAGTGCTGTTATCCATAAACGCATAATGACTCCAATAAATAGCAAAAAGCCATCATAGGATGGCTTTGACTTCAGTTGGGATTTGGCTTGGCGAGCATATTCGAACTTGCTTGTGCCTACCTAGCTCTCCCTTTTCTATCGTAATTTGCCCTTTAGCGACCTTAAATTGTTTCGCAAGGTATTTCGCTAAGTGAGCATTGGCTTTGCCATCAACCGGTGGTGCAGTAATGGCAATTTTCAGTTCCTCGCCGTGTAAGCCGACAATTTTATCGCGGCTTGCTTTGGGTTGGATATAGAGCCTAAGAAGAATATCGTCTTCCTCGGCCCAAACCGCTTTTGGCATCGTCAAAGTACCTGATGTTCGTACTTAAATTATAGCTGATACCAAATAGGGCCAATTAGGTCACCCATTAAGAAGTTCGCGAATTGCAGAACAATAAACAGTACCAGTACGCTTAAATCAAAACCGCCCATTGCAGGAAGAATACGACGAATTGGAGCCAGCATTGGTTCAGTCAGTTGATGGAACACGTATTCAATTGGGCTACGGCCTTGGCTAACCCAGCTCAGGATTGCACGGATTAGCAGAACCCAGAAGATCAAACCACCAGCCGCTTTAAGCAGAGATAGCGCTCCAAAGATCAGGAAGCTGATGTCAAATACAGCCGCACCGCCAGAGATAATCAGGTTTAGAGCGACGAACTTAAGTACACATAGCACATAAGCGAAAACAACCGTCGCAAGATCAAGGCTGCCGATTGATGGAATTACTCGGCGTAGTGGTGCAACAACCGGTTGTGTCGCTTTTACGATAAATTGTGAGAATGGGTTGTAGAAATCTGCACGTGATGCTTGTAGCCAGATACGCAAGATCACAACCATGATGTAAAGATCAAAAACGGTCGAGATCAGAAAGCTCATCGAGTTCATATTGTTTCCTTTTTCGGATTTACTTGCCGTTTAGGTATAGCCTGAACGACACAATGCTTTTTTACTGTAATTAGTATTAAAACAGTTTTTCCATCTCTTCAGCTCGAGCAACCGCCGCTTGCATGGCTTTTGCTACGATATCTGAAAGTTGATGGTCGTTAAACGTGCGCAGTGCTTCTGCGGTCGTTCCGCCTTTTGAAGTCACTTGCTCACGCAGTGTAGATAATTCAGTATTTGGATTTGCTACTACCATCTCTGCCGCGCCTAATGCAGATTGCTGCACTAATTTACGAGCGGTTTCTTGGTCAAAACCTTGGTTAATTGCTTCAGCTTGCATCGCTTCCATAAACAAGAAGAAGTAAGCCGGAGCACTGCCCGCCGCCGCAATGATGTTGTTGATACCAGACTCTTGTTCAACCCAGCTTACTTCACCTACGGCTTGCATTAGCTGAGAAGCAAAGTCTTTATCATCTTGGCTGACCGTTGAATCAGCATAAAGGCCGCTCATCCCCTTACCAAGCAGTGATGGCGTGTTTGGCATAACACGTACAAGGTTCAGTTGGCAGTTTAACATCTCATTGAGTCGATTCGCATTAATACCCGCTGCAATTGAGATAACCAGTTTGTTGCTAAAGTCGATGCTTTGTAAGGGTTTACATACATCAGCCATCATTTGTGGTTTCACTGATAATACAACAACGTCTGCTTGCTCTGCCGCGGCAAGGTTATCGCTGGTGGTATTGATGCCGTATTCTTGCTCTAACGGCAGCCTTCTGGTGTCTGAAGGCGCTGTTGCAGTAATCTTTTGCGCTGGGTAACCACTCGCCACTAAGCCCGCTACAATTGAGCGAACCATATTTCCCGCCCCAATAAAGGCGATGTTCTTATGTTCCATATATAAAATCCTGAGCGTGTCGCTGCGCGGATAAGGCGAAGCGGTATCAATACTTGTACTTGGTTACTTACTACGGTTATTCGCGTAATCACGAGCACCGAAAATAGCCGTTCCAATACGAACCATTGTGCTACCAGCCTCAACTGCTGCATCCATATCACCACTCATCCCCATCGAAAGGGTATCAATGTTTGGATACTTCGCGGCTAGCTTGTCTTTAAGCTCTGCCAGTTGAGAAAATGCATTAAGCTGAGATTGATAGTCAGATACGTTTGCAGGAATCGACATCAATCCTCTTAAAGTGAGGTTAGGGAGCGACGAAATCAACTCCGCGAGCGCAAAAACTGTTTCTTCTGACGTTCCTGATTTTGAATCTTCACCACTGGTGTTCACTTGAATGAGCACTTGTAGAGGTGGAAGCTCGTTTGGTCGCTGATCATGAAGCCTTTGTGCGATCTTATCGCGATCAACGGAATGCACCCATTGGAAGCTTTCCGCAATAGGGCGAGTTTTATTAGATTGGATTGGGCCAATAAAATGCCATTCTAAATTTAGGTTAGAATGTTGTTCTGAAAAGTGTTTTACTTTATCGACACCTTCTTGAACATAGTTTTCACCAAAGGCAACTTGACCTCCGAGTGCGGCTTCTAGAATCGCATCAATAGGTTTAGTTTTACTGACGGCTAAAAGTTGCACGGAGTCTGGAGCTCGTCCGCACTTTTGTTCAGCACTACGAATCTGTGAGGTGATTTGTTCGATATTTTGTTGAATACTACTCATAGCTGACTTTACTTAAGGGAAAATAAATGGATATCACTGAGTTACTAGATTTTAGTGTAAAGCATAACGCGTCAGATCTACATCTTTCTGCGGGTGTATCTCCAATGGTACGTATAGATGGTGAAGTAAGGAAGCTTGGAATCCCAGCTTTGAGTCATGCTGATGTGCATCGTTTAGTTTTTGAGATCATGGACGACTCACAGCGCGGTGAGTTTGAGGAAAAATTGGAAGTCGACTTCTCTTTTGAATTACCCAATGTTGGCCGATTCCGTGTTAATGCTTTTAACCAAGCCCGTGGGTGCGCAGCGGTCTTTCGAACCATCCCTGTAGAAATCCCAACGTTAGAGCAGTTGGGCGCACCTGATATTTTTGAAAAAATTGCCAATTATGAAAAAGGCTTAGTGCTGGTGACTGGCCCTACGGGGTCTGGTAAATCGACAACTTTGGCGGCGATGGTTGATTATGTAAACCGTAATCACAACAAACACATTTTGACCATTGAAGACCCAATTGAATTCGTTCACACCAATAATAAATGTCTGGTTAACCAGCGTGAAGTTCATCGTGATACGCACAGCTTTAAAGCGGCGCTGCGCAGTGCGTTACGTGAAGACCCGGACGTAATTCTTGTAGGTGAGCTTCGTGACCAAGAGACGATCAGCTTAGCGTTAACGGCCGCAGAAACTGGTCACCTAGTTTTTGGTACTTTGCATACTAGCTCTGCAGCAAAAACCGTAGACCGTATTATCGATGTATTCCCGGGTAGCGACAAAGATATGGTTCGTTCGATGCTGTCTGAATCGTTACGTTCGGTGATTGCCCAGAAACTATTAAAGCGTGTCGGTGGTGGTCGTGTCGCTTGTCATGAAATCATGATAGCGACACCTGCAATCAGAAACTTGATTCGTGAAGATAAAGTCGCGCAGATGTACTCGATTATTCAAACGGGCGCGGCACATGGTATGCAGACCATGGAGCAAAACGCGAAACAACTGATGGCACAAGGCTTGGTTGACTCGGAAGAGGTCGAGAAAAAGATCGAAATTGAAACCTCAATGTTTTAATCAAGGTGAACAAAATGGAATTGAATCAAATTCTTGAAGGGATGCTCTCTCAAAAGGCGTCGGATCTTTATATCACTGTCGATGCGCCAATCCTTTTTCGTGTGGATGGTGAACTGCGACCTCAAGGAGAGAAGCTGAATGCGGCTCAGGTTGCTCAATTACTTGATGCGATGATGGATCAAGATCGACGAGATGAATACAAGCAAACGCGTGAGGCTAATTTTGCTATCGTGCGTAATTTTGGTCGTTTTCGTGTCAGTGCGTTCTTTCAGCGAGAGCTGCCAGGAGCAGTAATTCGTCGCATCGAGACTAACATCCCTACCTTTGAGCAATTAAAGCTTCCTGACGTACTACAAGACCTTTCAATCGCTAAGCGCGGGCTTGTGCTGGTGGTTGGTGCGACTGGCTCTGGTAAATCGACCTCGATGGCTGCGATGACAGGCTATCGCAATACCAATCGTTCAGGTCATATCTTGACGGTTGAAGACCCGATTGAATTCGTACACGAACATAAAAAGTGCATCGTGACTCAACGAGAGGTTGGACTCGACACCGAAAGCTATGAAGTCGCGCTTAAAAACTCGTTACGCCAAGCCCCTGATATGATTTTGATTGGCGAAATCCGTAGTCGTGAAACCATGGAATACGCGATGACCTTTGCTGAAACGGGTCACTTGTGTATGGCAACCCTGCATGCCAATAACGCTAACCAGGCGCTAGAGCGTATTCTTCACTTGGTGCCGAAAGAGCAGAAAGAGCAGTTCTTGTTTGATCTGTCGATGAATCTGCGTGGTGTGGTCGCTCAGCAGTTAATACGCGATAAAAATGGCAATGGTCGTCATGGTGTCTTCGAAATTCTGCTGAATAGCCCTCGTATATCTGACTTGATTCGTCGTGGTGAGTTGCATGAACTAAAAGCGACGATGGCTAAATCGAAAGAGATTGGTATGCAGACCTTTGACCAAGCGTTGTATGACTTGGTGCTTGCAGGCAAGATAAGTGAAGAAGACGCATTCCACAGTGCCGATTCCGCGAATGACTTACGCTTAATGCTAAAAACCAGACGTGGTGATGATGACTACGGAACCGGTGCTTTGGCTGGCGTTAAGATTGATATGGGCTAAGTCACGGCTTTGTTGATAAACACAAAACCCGCTTCTGTGGCCAACACCTATCATTTAAGGTGTTTAGATCGCACAGTGTAGCGAGTCTTACTA
>NZ_JBGOOI010000100.1:0-11557 GCF_041439605.1 Vibrio sp. 1F169
TAATGGCACTCTGCTAAGTGTAGACTGGCAGAGAGGGAGTGGATTCCATACATCATTTTAGGCTGGTTGATAAAGCGCGTAAATCTCCTTCTTTATCGCGCGTCATGTTAGCGGCTAGCGCGTGCGAATGCACTTGCATGTCATTTTCACGGCTGGTCTTGTGGCGTACGACTGCAAATAGCATCGAATCCGTATTTTCGTATTCTTGAACGCCTTTCTCATGGGTGACTTTGACTTGTGCTACGTCTTTCTCCAGCTCTGTTAAGGCGAACTTCACGGCGTTATTGTGCGCTTCAATGAGGCGGCTATCTCCGCCAATAAGCGCAAGAACGCTGAGGGATTTGGGCGCAGAAAAGGTCAGGTCGAAGCCCGATTTATGATCATCTCGTTTTCCTTTAATGGTTTCACCGCCAAGACTGCCTGAGAGTACCGATTCTAGGGTGGCTTGCTCTACGGGTTTACCCGCCAGTCCCGCTTCGATGGCCAGCTTGCCATGCCAGAAGGTGTTTTCTTCTTGGTCTTTTTCCTTGAGGTAATAGTTATCGCCCGCGTTTTTTTCTAAAGAGACGTCAGGTAGGTCTTTGGGGTTTTCTTCGCTGAGATAATATTTGGCAGCGCCAGAAGCGGATTTTAATGGGCTAATAGAAAGCATGAGTATTTTCCTTATGCAACGCAAATTGCCGCTAGCAGCAAAACTGAGCGGTGAGTGGAGGTTAAGGGGGAAGTGGAATTAAAAGAGGTGTGGTTACAAAATGATCCCAACACAAGCAAAGGAATTGCTAGCGGTTAACGTTCGTTCTTCGTGAATGATGACGCCATTTTCATCAATGTGAATGGATGTAATGCCCGCTTTAAATCGGTCTAACGCTACAATTTCTTCATTGGTTAAATGCTTGCCATGAGTCAGGCATTCTAGATGGTTAAAGCTGTATTCATCGGCGGCCATCGCTAGTTTCGAAGAATCAGAATGCTTCATGCACTCATTGCCATACAGCCAATCTTGAGCACACTCTATATTTGGCTCTAACTGGTAAGTCATATGGTGGGTGACGCTTGCAAAAGAATGGGACTGGCTTGTCCATTTGTAGCTCACTTGAAAACAATCAACCTCATCGGGAATGACGGCATACCAACCTCGACTTTTGGGGGAGGTCTCTAAATAAACAGACACGTAGCGTTTGTTTGGCCAAAAGCGCTTTGTTTTTGGATTGCCGTTTGGTTTAGCCCAGTCGGGTCCTATAAATTCAAAATGAATGTCTGTTACCTTGTTGCTGGTCAGCTCAGGTGTCAGAAATATTCTAGGCGTAAATTGCAGGTATCGTTCCTTGGGGTATAGAGGCAGATGGATGTCGAGTTGGTGTTTAATGGCCGATTGGATCTCTGAGTGTGCTTGAGTGTAGCATTCTGACCATTCAAGACTTTTTGCCGCCTCAATGGGTGACATGCCCCGGGCATATAAATCGATATAGGGTGTCCAATCTATCTTGATGTATCGGTATGGGATTTTTTTGAGATGCGCTGCAAATGCCTTAAACCATTCTTTCCATTGGTCGTCATATTCGTGGGTCATTTTTCCGTTGAGATAATTAAGACCTTTGCGAGTAAAAGTGACGCACCTTTGATCATCGTTGAGTTCTAGGTAATTTTCTGAAATCAGTTGCTCTAAGATGTCTCTGATTAGCATGCCAGAGTGTGGGTAAACATCCAAAGCGCGCTCTTTTGCTTGAGACTTGCTCAAGCTCATTCGCTTTTCTTTCATGTGCGCTAGATACTGAGTGTTGATAGGGTCTACTTGGTAATTTTTTGTTCTTGGCCACAGCCAATCTAAAAGGTCGCGGGCATAGGCCGTATTCGGTCCTAATTCTAACGTATAGGACGTTGGCGCTTTGGGTAGGGGGGGAAGCTCTTCGGTAGTTAAGTTTCTTAGTATGACATGGGTAAAGCCTTCAATATTGTCGATGTGCTCCCCCAAGCTGACTCTGACACTTTGGATGAAAGGAATGATGGATGCTTGGTTAAATAGAATGTTGTGGGTTGGCTCGTGGTGCGTGACTGCTTGCGCTTTTAAGTCGTCCCAGTCGCCATAACCTACCGCTTGAGCGCAAATCGATAACCATGTGTTTTTTTCGGTGGCGTTGCCCTGAATGATTTCAGCGAAGGTAAGTTGATCGAATATAGTGTGTAATTGTTTCTTTAATATCGGTAGATGGTCAGAATTAAAGAGGGTCTTATTTGACATGGTAATTCCTTGATGAATGAACGTAAAAAAGCCTTGCAATGGCAAGGCTTGGAAGAGTGGTTGAGTGATTATTCGAGATGATGAGGCTCTAGGGTGTCGTCTCTATGGGGCGTTACGCTTTTCATCGATTTTCCTTTAATGAATCTCATCAATGATAGGGCTTACGTGCGCTTATGGTGCACTATAACTAAATATCTAGTCATGACTAAGATTGAGTCAGTGCACTTTTTGACACGCTGGGTGCCAAGTACATGAAAGTCAGGCCTATCGAATTCAATAAACCAAATAACGAGTACTTCATGCTGATGCTCAGGAGTAAAGCGAATACTGCAAAGGTGAGTACGATGTAGTGAGGAGTGTTGGGGCGTTTTTTAACAAAAAAACCACGATGCGCTTCAAACCATACAGTGATAAAAAGCCAGTGGACGCGATGAAAAGTTGCGTCCACTGAAATTGACTCTTGGTGATCTGCATAAGACAAAGTGCAAAAAATAAGAGTGAGACGACCAAGGTCTCGAAGATTAATCTAGACAAACTCGGTAACATAAAAATACCTAATACATTTGGTTTGCAATGACCTATTTCTGTCTTGTGTGGCTATCGACTATTTGATGCGCTATTCAACCATATCGCCCGCTTCCATCTCTATTTCCGGTGAGGTGGCTTGCTCTTCAATGGTTCGCTGCGCTTGCTCCTGGTACTCGAGATTGTCTTGATCCTTTGACTCGACCATCGCTTGCACGGTGTCACTTTGCATCGCTTCTTTCATTTGGCTTGCCTCGTTGAGCATTTATTCTTTTGAATCGAACTTGGCATGTTGTAGCTTGAGAAGTGGTTGCTGCGCTTCTTTGGATAGGTGAAGACTCGGTGCGACCTTTCGTAGTAAGTGGTTTGAACATGGGCTGTGACAATGTCACGCTACGTTTGTTGAAAGAAGGGCAGATGTCTTTCATGACATCGAACTCCAAATCCAGCTTAGTGATGAGATCAACACCTGGCGTACGTACGTAACACAGCAAATCATCCAAAGCTTGGATCTCACTCGGCGAGACCGCCGGGCCTTGTGACCGTTTGATGGCCCAATGACACACCGTCACGCAGCGTGTTCGCGCCGTACGACACGTTTTCTTTAGAAATATCGACTTCTTGCTCCCCCAAGTCTTTGGAAGAGATTTGCGCCATTTGTGCTGATGGCGCACGAAAGAAAAAGCGCGTGTTCAACAAATCAAACATCTCATCGGCGGCGTTCTTGCCATAGGTTTTCAGCAACTGCGCGTACGATTGGATACCAATTAAGTAGCACCCGCCAAATTTTCGCACTTCGGCTGTGATGGAGCCGAGTTCAGGTAATTTATGCAGACTGGGCATTTCATCCATCAAGACCCAAATGCGGCGGTCTTCATCGGCTTCTAGCCCTAAAATGGCGTTGGACACGATAGCCAACCACATGGAGATGAGCGGTCGCAGTGACGCATGCTGCTGCGCGTTACTCTATAAGAACAAAAAGCCGGTCTGCTTATCGTCTTGTACCCAGTCTGTAATAGAAAACTTCTTCTGCAGCGCTTCGTCTCGATGCTCATCATCAGGCCGTCTAAAAACGCATGCTTTTCATGTAGGTGGCCAATACCGATTTGATGGAAATCGCGGTTTTCTTGATGTCCTTCGATGCCAGGGCGGCGGCCTCGGTGCCTTCCAGAAAATTACCTAACGCTTCAAGCTCACTGGTCAAAATTAAACTCAATAGGCGTGCGGTCGTCGCGGGTTTATTGTCCTGGCTCATGCGAAAGGCGGTGGATGAAAAAATGGTGCGCGCTGAGTCAACCCAAAATGGATCGCCATCGCCGTGTTGTGGGATGAGGGCCGCGGCCATGTTCTCAAAGTCGGGGGCGTCTTTTGCGTCGCACCACACGTCCCAATTCGCGCATCGAGCATCAAACGGGTTCAATATGACGTCGGTCTCAGGGCGGTAGAATTTACAGGTGAACACACAACCTTTGTCGTAAATAATGGCCTTGTCGCCACGCTCTCGTATCCATCGCACCAGTTTGCGGATCATCACTGATTACCCGCCGCGCCCGTGGTGCCATCGCCATAACCGCGTTTACGGTTCACTTTAGCGCGCTTGATTTGCATCTTGGTTAATACTTGTAGCTCAACCAGACGAAAACCACGCACATGAAAGTCTTCACTCTGTTTCTCGCCTTGCTCTTTGAAAAAACGCTGCAGCAGATAAAAGATGAAGAATCCGACCAACATCGAAATGAGGTAGTAGACTTGGAAGTTTCGCCACTCCTCGGCGTGAATATCGAGAAGCACGACATTGTCAAGCTGAGACGCGAGCGTGGATTGGTAGCGCTCACCGTCCCACACTGGGTTCACCAAGTTGTCTAATAGCGTATAAAATATTCCGCCAGTAATAGAACTCCCCCAAAAGGCGTGACGCGAGGGTGGCCAATAACATCCCAAAACCAATGAACTTGATGATGGTGTTGTTGACTTGGAAGAACATTCGAATGGAATGGAAGATGACTTGGCCACCTCGGGTAAAATGATTGCTTTTCTTACGGGGACGCATCGTCGCTCCTTATTTAAGAGTTGGCGTTGAAGGTAAAGTGGTGAAATGAACGTATTCACTGCTATTCAAAGGAAAGGCGCGCTTACGCCATGATTTTCATTGGGGATTTGATACACTGTGCGACTGATTGGATAAACAGAGCGCTTTGATGAGTCAAAATTTAAAACACTACCTAGCTCTGGATGAGCTGGTTACCCATTCACTGCTGACGCTCTATTGCACTATGAGTCAGCAAGGTGGGTTTTGGACGGTAAAGAAACGCAATGCCTTCTTGGTGAAATACCTCAAACCGAAAGTAAAGCAGGCTCAATTCTCTGTGTGCAAAAACGACCTAAAAACCATGCTCACTATTGGTCGCCAAACCAGAGGCAATCTTGAGCAAAAGTTGTGGACGGTCAATCAACTGAACCTTGAGTATCAGGCTCGATTGTCACAGGCGGATGAACTCTATCTCATGCTGACAGACCTCAATGATCAGCACCAATTTCCTTCCGAGCTCGACCATCCCGACAAAGCGAGAGAGGAGGAGATCTTGTACATGACCCAGTCAGAAATTGAAGAAGGGTTTGATAAAGACAATAACCAAATCAAACCCTTGGTGATGACTGTCAAAACGACGCGCCTCAAAGCGCTGATTGAGGCCGTGCAAGCCCAAGGTGTCTATCGCGTAGAAATCGAGCATGTGGATGAGCATGAAGTGATTCACTTACTCTTGCATCGCATTTCCTCCCCAAAAGTGAGCGATAAGCACGTTGTTGGACAATGACCTCTTTATTTCTCCCCCTCTGTGCCATCTAAGCTTTTATATGAGACCCAGTTAACAAAGCATCACTACTTTCAAATGAATTTTGACACACACTTCGACAAGCATTATATATGCTGCCGCTTAGTCATATAAAAACTCAACAATAAATAGGCTTAACATGAACCCAATGATTAAAACGTTACTGAACATTCGCACTTTGCGAGCATTCTCTCGAGAATTAACTTTTGAGCAGCTTGAAGAAGCACTGGATAAATTAACAACCGTGTATCTGGAGCGCCAGGAAAGCGAAGAAGCTGAACGTGAAGCGCGCGCAGAAAAAGAGGCCAAAGTGGCTGAAATGGCAAAACAAATGTCAGAGAGTGGAATAGGGGTAGAGGACTTACTGGCAGCGCTCACTGGACAGCCAAAAACAAAAAAAATTCGTCAACCAAGACCCGCGAAATACCAATACACTGATGAGAGCGGCACTGAAAAAACATGGACAGGACAAGGTCGCACACCTGCGGCCATTCAAACGAAATTAGATGCGGGTCAATCCATTGATGATTTTTTGATTAAGCGCTAGTTTCTTTTACTCAAACAATGGCTTACTTATCATAGCCAGGCCTGCTGGGCTTATTTATCACGAGAGATAAGCCCACAATGACCCAACATTTCGACGAGAATGATACCTTACTGAAGTCAGAGACGGTATTTATGAAAGGGCTTGGAGACGCCAAAAAGCGCCCCTGCAGACGGCTATAACGGTCATACTTGACCCTTTGCTCAGCAAAAAGTCAGGGCAATGGACAGAGCCCCCATGACTTGGCGCTGGCAAACACATATCAATATTACAAAGCATTAAACGAAAGGTGGTTTAATGCTCTATTGCCCCTTTATATGGTAACAAGCCACGAAAGACTTACATCACCTTCAATTACAGTAATTATAAATAAAGAGGGCTTCAGAGCCTCGGCTCGTTGTTTGTCGTTTTTATAGATATAGTCACACAGTTTCAATCAAATGGATTAACTCATTGCGCCTTTGGTCAGAAACGACCGACCAGTGTACACCTTGTATCGCTCCCTCTAGAATCCAAAGCAGTTCAAGTTTAACGGGAACATTATGCGAAGCTCGAATGGCGAGGAAAGCGTTGGCTGCGCCAACACGATATAAACACTCAACAGAATCAATACCAGCCTTCCTGAGCATCCGTTCTGTGCTTGCTTGAAAGTTCGGTAATACTCTCAATTTAACGGGGAAAGATAAACGTTTTGATAACCCTCTATTCTGGGAATCGTTCAGTGCACATTTAGCTAATTGAAGCACCTGGTTACGATCCTTCAATACATCATTAGGTAGGATGTAATAAGAGGTGACAACCCGACCCGTCCGTTTTGTATAAGAAAAGGGCTGAAATCCACGCTTTTCAAACACTTTTTTTTGGCTTTCATTCGCTCTTATGCATAATCGCTCTTTCGCAACGAAAGCAAAAACTGTCTTATCTGAAAATAAACCAAATCCGCCGAACATAGAGTGCGATGTTATGCTTCCTAATGGTGATAATAGATCCATGTAATGTTTCAAAAAATTGTTAGGCATACTGATGAATACTGTAATGTTTAACCTCATTTTTAGAGGAGGTATGATTTAACTATTTTATGGGCTAATGCAAAGTAAAAGCATGATCGAGTTCTCATATTAACCGCCCATTTGGAACGCCGTATAACATGACCATAATACGGATAAAATACCGTTAACAAGCTTCTAGCATTTCAACTAATACGGTGCTTCGCGTCTCACCTCAATAACAGGAAAAGGGCTCAGAAGTAGAGGGTAAGTGAGAGACAAATATAAAATAACGTCAAAACCCGTCCGGTTCTTACTATCAATAAAGTAGCCCACTGAGACGGTCCACTAAAATTTCCTGAGACGAAATTAAAAAATAGGGGTTGGTCGCGCTCAGTGAGCTAGGGTTATCGATTAAAAACGAAAATACTTCTGACGTACTGCGTTTGTCTGGCTCACTCTACCTACTACATGCAGGCATATAGCAGGTGGAGCGAACCTTGATTTATTCCATAACACGAAAGTGGGGTGGGTAAATTCGTCCAACGTTTGGAAAGTGAATCCATTGAATGTTCTGCTTGTTCAGGGCTCTCACAAGGGTTGAGCGTTTTTATAACTCAGGAACAAATTTCTTAAGATCACGATGGAGATTAGCTGGGCAATCTCCAATTGCGCTCCAATAGTCAACAATACCTTTGATTTTGCCGATATCTGCATGACCGTTGTCATGCATAATTTTCATCAACTCTAAAGTCGGAATAGACTTCACTTCAAACGTTTCGGCTAACTCAGCCATGTCTTGATCATCTGTCACCACAGGAATATCTAACTCTAGCGCATACGCAATGTAGAGGGCATCAACCTTTTAGCGTCTTCTATAAGTAAGCACGAAATGTCGCCAGTCGTTGCCGTCGAGCATATCGAGAACAATGAGTGGTTCAGGTTGTTTTAACATGTCAGGGCCGCATCGTATTTTTTCATCATAGGTTATTGTATTCGATGATGGAGGGATAAATTGAGTGGCGAGTATGATGACCGTGATCATGACCATGTGTCGTGTTTGTTTGAGTAATCACGATGGTTTCAATTGTTGTGTTTTGTTGTGTCGTTGCCAGCGTCACTGTGCCAAAACCAAGATTTGGTAAACTATTATCCCATAAAAGAGAGCCTGAAAAGGGGCATAGCGCAAATACGCATCCGTTAGAGCCGCAAATCAACATACCTTTTTCTAGCAAGAGCGTAGTGGTTCCTAATGCCTGGTACTCTTTTCCTTGTGGCCGATTTCTCCACACTTCTTGTCCTGTTAATTGGTGAATGGCGATAATGTGACCATTGGTTGCGCAAAATAATAACTCTTTAAGGTATAGCGTTTTCGCGGTTTCTTTCTCTTCTGCCTCGATGGGGGAGTGTATGAAACAAGTAAATCCTTGCTGCGTCAGTTGACTTGCCTCCTCTTTTAATGTGCCATCTTCATTACTCAATAAAAGATATTCATTTTCTTTGTGTAGGAAAAGATAACGCATTAATCGCATTTCCATACAGGCAGTTGATGTGCTTTAGGGATAGGTTGGTTGTAAGGGTATTTCATTTGCAGTCCGTATTGGGCTTTTGGGTTCATAATTATTTTCCATTGTTGAGGTGTCTCGTCCTAAAATACGTTGACGGTGTTATGTCATGCTTTTTAAGCTTCTCTTGATAAAAACTAGAACAATACTGAAGCCCTCTCTCTTAGTGATGGATTGTCGCATGACGATAACATCGAGTTTTTACCGTCATATCTAAGGCCTTCACAACATCGCTCGCTTTCATTTCATTGCTGACTTCATAACCCATGATTTTAAGACTGAAGGCATCGGTAACCAATGACAAGTAATGAAAGCCCTCGATCGACTGAACATAAGTGATGTCGCTCACCAGAACCTCTCTGGTTTTGACGGAACGACTTCTTTTAGCAAGTTCGGATGTTTTTTCATCCAGTGCCTGCTGTTCGTTGTTTTGGTGTAACTCCGTTTCGGCTTAACGAGTAAGCGCTCTTCCCTGAGGTAATCAAACAAAGCATCACGCCCAAGTTTTACTCCCTTAGCTATCAGCCTAGGTTTCAATAAGAAATAGAGCTTACGAGTTCCTAGCCGAGGCATGAAGCGTCTTAGTTCAAGGACCATTCCTTTAACAGGAGCAAGCTCAGCCTGACGAGTTGCCTCACGCTTTTCTCTCTGTGACGGGATATATCGAGCAATGAGCAAGCTTTACTTAAGCTTAATTTCCTCTCCTTTTGAAGGCTTCTTGCTCCTTCGCTATATACTTTTTCTTAGCGACATCCCATGCTCAGCATCAATAATATCAACAACTCTGTTGAGAAGAAGGCACCTAAGACGTTCGTCTTCGAGCTCTTGTTCAAGTCGTTTTATTTTTTGGGCGGGTGTTTCATTCACTCTCGGTGATTTTGACATCGTGTTCTTCCTTGGATTGGTAGTCCAATCCATTTTGCCATGCTTTCTTAACCAAGTAAGAACGGTCGAACGACCTTGTATGCCGTAAATTGATTGGGCTTGTTTATAGGTCATATCGCCTTTTTCGATGGCGTCTACAATCTGTAATTTAAAGCCTAGTGTGTAATCACGCTGAGTGCGCTTAACGTAGTGTTTATTTGGAATGGTCATATGTGTAACACATTTCAGGACGGGACAGTGATTAACATCCTTGTTTAAATGCCCTCGACACCTAGTTTTTGATAAGTTGACCATTTAAGAGGGTATTTAAGTTCCTTAAAGCGCAATGGCTATTTATTCTACCATTTCTCCAGAGTCCATCTCGATATCTTGAGATATCGCCGACTCTTCAAGCTCTTGATGCGCGCGCTCTTGATGGTCATTGTCTGATTTGAGCTTTTCCGACTCCTTGCTGGCTAACGCTTTGACTGTCTCACTTCGTTGTGCTTGTTGGATTTGGTCGGTTTCCAGCTTCATCTCTTCCGGCGTTTCAAATTGCTTGGCTTGGATTTCTGTGAGTGCGTTACGCTCTTCTTCGTTGAGGAGCATACCTGGGGCGACACACTCAAAGTAAATCGCTTTTTGATACGCTTTGGTCATGGCGGGCGATGGGGTGTAATCACGTTTTATAAAGGCCGGTGTCACATCTCGCATCTTATCAAAGTGCAAATCCAGTCGAGTGATAAAGCTGCTTCCTGGTACGCGAAGGTAACATTGCAAATCATCCATGGCTTGGATTTCACTGCTAGAGATAACCGGTCGTGTCACCGTCTGGTGGCCAATCGATACCCCATCACGGAGTGCATTTGCACCGTAAGAAATGTGCTCTCTTGAGACATCCACCTCTTGCTCACCCAAATCTTTGGATGAGATTTGCGCCATCTGCGCTGATGGGGCGCGAAAGTAAAAGCGAGAGTTGAGTAAATCAAAAATAACGTCCGCGGTATTTTTTCCGTAGGTTTTCACGAGCTGCGCATAAGACTGGAGACCAATCACATAACAGCCCCCAAACTTACGCACTTCGGCAATGATGGTGTCAAGCTCAGGCAGTTTATGCAGACTTGGCATTTCATCCATAATCACCCAGATGCGGCGGTCTTCATCGTCTTTGAGTCCCAAGATAGCGTTAGAAGCAATGGCAAGCCACGTCGAAATCAAAGGACGCAATGAGGCGTGTTGCTGCGCGTTACTCGATAAAAACAAAAAGCCTTTTTGTTTGTCATCTTGTACCCAATCGGTGATAGAAAACGGTTTACGTTTGGGCTCTCCTTTCGTGTCTTTGTCATCCAAGCCATCTAAAAAGCGTAGGCTCTTAATGTAGGTAGCGAGCACCGACTTAATGGAGATGGCCGTCTTTTTGATGTCTTTCGAGACAAGGGAAGCAGACTCTGTGCCTTGCAGGAAATTACCCAGGGTTTCAAGTTCAGACGTGAGTATCAGGCTAAGCAGCCTTGCGGTCGAGCAGGGCTTGTCATCTTGGCTCATGCGATACGCCGCACTTGAAAAGATAGTCCGGGCGGAGTCGACCCAGAATGGGTCACCTTCGCCATGCTGCGGGATAAGGGCGCTGGCGATATTTTCAAAGTCAGGGGCTTCTTTTGCATCGCACCACACATCCCAATTGGCGCAGCGTTCATCGAAGGGGTTGAGTAAGGTGTCTTGGCTAGGGTCAAAGAACTTACTGGTAAAGGTGCAGCCTTTATCATAAATAATCGCTTTATCCCCACGTTTGCGTATCCAGCGCAGCAGTTTCCGCAGCATGACGGATTTACCGGCCCCTGTGGTGCCGTCAATCAGCATGTGCTGCACTTCAAACTCACGTTTAAATAAGGCCAGCCCATCCACTTTGAAATCAGAAATTCGTCCGTTGCCTACACCCTGTTTCTTGAGTTTCTTTGCCCGTTTTTTCAAATCATTTGTGAGCACTTTGGGTTCGGCGT
>NZ_JBGOOI010000101.1:0-11526 GCF_041439605.1 Vibrio sp. 1F169
CCCCCGACCCTCTGGTCCCAAACCAGATGCGCTACCAAGCTGCGCTATTCACCGACTAATTTCGTATCGACTCTTGGGAATAATGAATCAACACTGGAAGCCGAAGCTACCGATATTTTGTAAAGAAAGAATGGGGTGGCTAACGAGATTCGAACTCGCGACCACCGGAATCACAATCCAGGGCTCTACCAACTGAGCTATAGCCACCATTATTTCTTTTTGCCAATTCTCACTTACCTAAGTAAGAGACCGGATGGCGCGCCTGAAAGGATTCGAACCTTCGGCCTTTGGCTCCGGAGGCCAACGCTCTATCCAGCTGAGCTACAGGCGCATGCCCTGTCGGCGGAGTGGAATAATACGTATATCACCTTATGCCGTCTAGTACTTTTTTAACTTTTTTTTCTGTTTGGTCTCTTTTTCGACAGTTAATATGTGATAAACCCCTTATTTGAGTACTACAACCCACCGCAGCTTATAAGTTGTTGTTTATTGCAACAACTTATCGGGATATAATCACCCATTATTTACATTGGTTTAACAGTTGCTCTTTGCTGATAAAGCCAAAACACCCTTCCAACACTATAAATTGGTAAGCATGTACTTACCTTGGGAATGTAAAGTGAGTTTAATGGATATGTCTCGTCGAATTTTAAGCGTTGTCATCGCAGTTTTAACCTTTTCAACTGGCGCTATGGCTTCAGGCCTAAGCGAAGCAGAGCAAGATGCTATTGCTGAACGCATCAAACCAGTTGGCCAAGTTTACCTAGTCGGCAGCGAGCCAGTAGCCGCAGAACCAACAGGCCCTCGTGATGGCGCAGCAGTTTACGGTACCTTTTGTATCGCTTGTCACGCATCTGGCGTAAGTGGCGCACCTAAAACAGGTGACGCTGGTGACTGGGGTCCTCGTATTGCCCAAGGTCGCGACATTCTAGCTGACCACGCAATCAACGGCTTCAATGCTATGCCAGCGAAAGGTTCATGTATGGACTGTTCAGATGATGAAATCAAAGATGCTATCGAGCACATGATTGCTGGTCTGTAATTTACCGATCTGTAATTAAAAATGCCAGATTCAAAAAAGGTGACCTCATGGTCACCTTTTTTATTGGCTTTTATATAACGCGATGAAAGCAAGGAATTACTTCTTGTTGAACATCGCTCGAATGTTAGCAATGTGTGCCTGTCCTTTTTCCATTCTTTCTTCAGCGGATTGTGGTTTCTTAACACTTTCCCACTCCACATCTTCATGCGGCAGTTCATCGAGGAATCGGCTTTGTGTTGGCTTTATCAATTCGCCATACTGACGACGTTCACGACATTTAGTGAAGGTCAGCTCTTTCTGCGCGCGAGTAATCCCTACATACATAAGACGACGTTCTTCTTCTACGTTACCTTCATCGACACTGGTTTGGTGTGGCAAGATACCCTCTTCGGCTCCCATCAGGAACACATACGGAAACTCTAGGCCTTTCGATGCGTGCAATGTCATTAATTGAACTTGGTCTGCATCGTCATCATCTTCACCACGCTCCATCATGTCACGTAGCGTTAAACGTTGAACCACTTCTCGTAGGGTCTTCTCTTCTTTGTCGTAGTTGTCACCCTCAAGGTCAGCAACGATCCAACTATAAAGATCAGAAACGTTCTTCATTCTCATCTCTGCAGCCTTCGGGCTTGCCGAGGTTTCGTACAACCAATCTTCATAGTTAATATCACGAACCAAAGAGCGAACAGCCTCAACGGTATTGCCACGTTCAGCATTATCAGAAATACGAACAATCCAATCGCTGAAACGGCGCAGGTTTTCTAAACCACGACCAGTCAAAGTTTGCTCTAAACCCATCTCAAAGCTCGCTTCAAACAAGCTCTTGCCACGCATGTTGGCGTAGCTGCCTAACTTCTCAAGCGTCACCGGGCCAATCTCACGACGTGGTGTGTTTACAATACGTAGAAACGCGTTGTCATCATCAGGGTTCACCAACACGCGGAGGTAAGCCATGATGTCTTTAATCTCAGCTCTAGCGAAGAAAGAGGTACCGCCAGAAATTTTGTAAGGCACACGGTTCTGCATCAACGCTTTTTCAATCAAGCGAGATTGGTGGTTACCACGGTACAGCACTGCGTAATCTTTATATTCTGTGCGATTCAAAAACTTGTGAGCGATGATCTCACCTGTAATACGCTCTGCTTCATGCTCTTCATTCTTAGCATTCAGTACCTTGAGCTTTTCACCGTCCGGGATCTCAGAGAACAGTGACTTTTCATAAACGTGTGGGTTATTAGCGATCAAGATATTCGCTGCACGCAAAATTCGACTCGTTGAGCGGTAGTTCTGCTCTAATTTGATCAAGCGTAAGTTAGGGTAGTCCTCACCTAACAGCACCAAGTTTTGCGGTTTTGCACCACGCCATGAGTAAATAGATTGGTCATCGTCACCTACGACCGTCAAACGACCACGCTCTCCCACAAGCAGACGCACCAATTCATATTGGCTGGTGTTGGTATCTTGATACTCATCGACAAGTAAATAGCGAATACGAGACTGCCAGCGCTCACGCACTTCTTGATTGGTTTTCAGAAGTAATACTGGCATCGCAATCAGATCATCAAAATCGAGCGCGTTGTATGCCTTCATCTGTTTCTGGTACATCTCAAAACAGAATGCAAACAACTGCTCTTGTTCGCCTTGAGCTCGAGCTTTCGCCTGATCTGGCGTCAGCATGTCATTCTTCCAATTCGAAATGGTGCTCATTAAAGCACGCAGCAGATCCTTATCACCATCGATCTGTCTCTCTGTTAGCTCTTTTAATAGCGCCAACTGGTCTTGGTCATCAAATAGAGAGAAGCCCGCTTTCAGACCCAGCGCTTTGTATTCACGACGAATGATAGTTAAGCCCATGGTATGAAAAGTCGAAACGATCAGGCCTTTCGATTCACCTTTACCCAGAGTTTGCCCCACACGTTCTTTCATCTCGCGTGCCGCTTTATTGGTAAAAGTTACCGCTGCAATATTGCGTGCCTTGTAACCACACTCTTGAACCAAGTAAGCAATCTTATTCGTGATAACACGTGTTTTACCAGATCCAGCGCCTGCTAATACTAAACAGGGGCCCGATACATATTTCACGGCTTCATCTTGTCTTGGGTTCAGTTTCATTTGGTTCTCAATTTGGTCTATCGGGGCGAATTCAATTGCGCGCCTATAATAATGGTGCAACACCTCGAATGCTACGCTCTCTTATGCAAGAATTTTATATCACATATGAAAAACTATGTTGCACTTATGTATGGGTCTTAGGCTATAATGAATGAACGTTCATTCATTAGTGAGTATATTATCACTGTCTGGTTTTTATTCTATGATAGATAAAAGACAACAAATTATAGATGCCGCCGAAAAACTGATTGCTGAATCAGGCTTTCACGGACTTTCTATGCATAAACTAGCTAAAGAAGCAGGAGTTGCGGCAGGAACTATTTATCGCTACTTCTCAGACAAAGAAGAACTATTACAACAAGTTCGCTTAGCTGTCACTCAACGGAATGCTGGTTTAATTCAGCAAGGCGTTGAAGATTCGATGAGTCTAAAAGAACGATTTAGAAAAATGTGGCTCAACATTTTCGAGCTCTCGGGATCAAACATCTGCAATTTAAAGAATAGAGCTCAATACGACTCTTTACCTTGTATTCGCAGCCATGAGACCAAAGAGATTGAACGAAAAATGTTCCACAAAATAGATCAACTCTTTACTGAAGGTAGAGAGCAAGGGGTATTTAAGCCTCTAGAAAACCCTGTTTTAGCAGCACTTAGCTTAGAAGTCAGTGTCACGCTGGCCCGTAAGCAATCTCTTGGATATTACCAACTTGATAAAAAAGCCATTGAAGCGGCGATTGAAGCAAGTTGGGATGCGATTATTACACACTAATTTGGAGTTCTAACTAGAATGAAAAAGTGGACTTTCTTCATGTTACTCATCGCTGTACTACTTTTCGGCAGCGTTATTGGGTTTAACATGTTTAAACAACAAAAAATTGCTGAGTTTATGGCTAACCGACCTGAGCCAGAGTTTCCAGTAACGGTAACAGAAGTTCAACCTATCGACTGGGTTCCAGTAATCGAAGCTATCGGCTTCATCGAACCTAACCAAGGTGTAACACTAGCGAACGAAACCAGCGGTGTTATTGACCAAATCTCTTTTGGTTCTGGTACTGATGTTAAAAATGACCAACTTCTTGTTCGTCTTGATTCTGGCGTAGAAAAGGCAAATCTAAAGAGCTCTGAAGCTCGCCTGCCTGCGGCAAAAGCAAAATACAAACGCTACCAAGGTCTTTTTAAGAAAGGTTCTATTTCTAAAGAAGCATACGATGAAGCAGAAGCAAACTTCTATTCTCTATCTGCTGATATTGAAAGCCTAAAAGCATCTATCGAACGTCGTGAAATTCGTGCTCCTTTCGATGGAAAAGTGGGCATTCGTAACGTTTACCTAGGTCAATACCTGCAATCAGGTACGGATATCGTTCGTTTAGAAGATACCAGTGTCATGCGCCTGCGCTTCACGGTTTCTCAAACTGATATCTCTCGCATCCATGTGGGTCAAGCTATCGACATCTTTGTTGATGCCTACCCAGAGAAGCCATTTGAAGGTTCTATCAGTGCAATCGAACCAGCAGTAAGCATCCAAAGTGGTCTTATCCAAGTTCAAGCAGATATTCCAAACAATGATGGCAAGCTTCGTAGCGGTATGTTCGCTCGTGCTAACATCATTCTGCCTAAGCTAGAGAACCAAGTTACTCTTCCTCAAACAGCGATTACTTTCACTCTATATGGCGACAATGTTTACATCTTAACTGAAGAAGACGGAGTTCAGCGTGTTGCTCAACATGTTGTAAAAGTAGGTGAGCGTACGGCTGATATTGCACACATCCTTGAGGGTGTTAAAGTTGGCGATACGGTTGTAACTTCTGGCCAAGTACGCCTAAGTAACGGCGCCAAAGTTAAAGTTGTTGAAAGTGATGCGATCACTCCACCATCTGAAACACCTAAGCTGTAACTGGAGGCACAATGCGCTTTACTGATGTTTTTATTAAACGTCCAGTTCTAGCGGTATCCATCAGCTTTTTGATTGCTCTGCTTGGTTTACAAGCAATCTTCAAAATGCAGGTGCGTGAATACCCTGAAATGACGAATACCGTGGTGACAGTCTCAACTGGTTACTATGGTGCAAGTGCCGATCTTATCCAAGGCTTTATCACCCAACCCCTCGAACAGGCTGTGGCTCAAGCGGATAACATCGATTATATGACATCTTCTTCTGTGCTAGGTAAATCTACGATTACCGTGAACATGAAGTTGAACACCGACCCGAATGCGGCATTGTCTGACATACTGGCCAAGACAAACTCGGTACGTTCTCAGCTACCTAAAGAGGCTGAAGATCCAACCGTAACCATGTCTACCGGTTCAACAACCGCGGTACTCTACATTGGTTTTACCAGTGACGAATTGGTATCGAGCCAAATTACCGACTATCTAGAGCGTGTAATCAACCCGCAGCTATTTACGGTTAATGGTGTATCTAAAGTTGATCTATATGGTGGTATGAAATACGCACTGCGCGTATGGCTAGACCCATCAAAAATGGCGGCGATTGGTCTGACTGCATCTGATGTAATGACGGTACTGAACGCTAACAACTACCAATCAGCTACGGGTCAAGCGACCGGTGAGTTCGTGCTTTACAACGGCAGTGCCGATACACAAGTATCAAACACTGAAGAACTAGAGAATCTAGTCGTGAAAAGCGGAGAAGGTGAGATCATTCGCCTATCCGATATCGCGAAGGTTTCTCTTGAAAAAAGTCACGATGTTTACCGAGCAAGTGCTAACGGCCAAGAGGCGGTTGTAGCCGCGATCAATGCGGCGCCAAGTGCGAACCCAATCAACATCGCTGCTGATGTACTGGAACTTCTTCCTCAACTAGAGAAGAACCTACCAAGCAACATCTCAATGAACGTAATGTACGATTCAACCATTGCGATTAACGAGTCAATTCAAGAAGTTATTAAGACAATCCTTGAAGCGGCATTAATCGTATTGATAGTAATTACTTTATTCTTAGGTTCATTCCGAGCGGTACTGATCCCTATTATTACTATCCCACTGTCTTTGATTGGTGTGGCAATGGTAATGCAGGCAATGGGTTTCTCTTGGAATCTAATGACACTACTTGCAATGGTACTTGCCATCGGTCTAGTGGTAGATGATGCGATCGTAGTACTTGAAAACGTCGACAGGCATATCAAGCTCGGCGAGTCCCCTTTCCGTGCAGCGATTATCGGTACCCGCGAAATTGCGGTGCCTGTTATCGCAATGACGTTAACGCTAGGTGCGGTATATGCTCCAATTGCGATGATGGGTGGTATTACAGGCTCGCTATTTAAAGAGTTTGCATTAACCCTAGCGGGTTCGGTTTTCGTATCAGGCATTGTGGCACTAACGCTCTCGCCAATGATGTGTTCAAAAATGCTGAAAGCTCACGCTGAGCCAAGCAAGTTTGAGCAGAAAGTTCATAGCGTGCTAGATGGCATGACTAACCGTTACGAGCGTATGCTTGGTGCGGTAATGCAACATCGTCCAGTATTTATTGGTTTTGCTATCATCGTATTTGCAAGTTTACCGTTGTTGTTCAAATTCATCCCTAGTGAGCTAGCACCTTCAGAAGATAAAGGTGTAATCATGTTGATGGGTACAGCACCGTCGAATGCAAACTTAGACTTCATGCAAAATACCATGAACGACGTAAACCAGATTCTGTCTGATCAGCCAGAAGTTGCTTACGCACAGGTATTTACAGGTGTGCCAAATGCAAACCAAGCATTTGGTATCGCGTCTATGGTTCCTTGGAGCGAACGTGAAGCAAGCCAATCAGACGTAGCAAACCGCGTTGGTAATTTGGTGAAAGATGTTCCAGGAATGGCGGTAACTGCATTCCAAATGCCAGAACTACCCGGTGCTGGTTCAGGCCTTCCAATTCAATTTGTCATAACAACGCCAAACAGTTTTGAAAGCTTGTTCCAAATTACCACAGACATTCTGGCTGATGTCTCTTCAAACCCGTTGTTCGTATATTCAGATCTCGACCTGAACTACGACTCAGCAACCATGAAGATCAACATCGACAAGGATAAAGCGGGCGCATACGGTGTGACCATGCAAGATATCGGTATCACGCTCGGTACCATGATGTCTGATGGCTACGTGAACCGTATAGACTTGAATGGCCGTTCTTACGAGGTTATTCCTCAAGTTGAACGTAAATTCCGTCTAAACCCTGAATCGATGAACAACTACTACGTACGTGCCGCTGATGGTAACGCCGTTCCTCTAGGCAGTTTGATTACGATTGATGTTGTGGCAGAGCCTCGCTCTCTTCCTCACTTCAACCAATTGAACTCGGCTACGATTGGTGCGGTACCGGCTCCAGGCGCTGCAATGGGTGATGCAATTGCGTGGTTTGAAGACACGGCAGCGAATAAGCTTCCAAGTGGCTACAACCATGACTACATGGGTGAAGCACGCCAATACGTAACAGAAGGTAGCGCACTTTACGCGACCTTTGGTTTAGCTCTGGCAATCATCTTCTTGGTATTGGCGATTCAGTTTGAATCACTGAAAGACCCACTGGTTATCATGGTATCTGTACCACTGGCGATCTGTGGTGCCCTAATAGCTCTGGCTTGGGGCGCGGCAACGATGAACATCTACTCGCAAGTTGGTTTGATCACCTTAGTCGGCCTGATTACCAAGCACGGTATCTTGATTTGTGAGGTTGCGAAAGAAGAGCAGCTGCACAATCAAAAAACTCGTATTGAAGCGGTAATGGAAGCAGCGAAGGTTCGTCTTCGTCCAATCCTGATGACAACGGCTGCGATGATCGCGGGTCTAATCCCACTGATGTACGCAAGTGGTGCGGGTGCGGCTCAGCGTTTCAGTATTGGTATCGTAATCGTTGCTGGTTTAGCAATTGGTACTCTATTCACGCTATTTGTACTGCCAGTGATTTACAGTTACTTAGCTGAAAAACACAAACCTCTACCTGTATTTATTGAAGACAAAGACCTAGAAAAACTAGCTCGCGTCGATGAAGCAAAAGCAGCGCACAGAGAATTAGCTGATAATAAGTAATCACTAAGTCGTAATAACAATAAAAAGGCTACTTCGGTGGCCTTTTTTTGTACGCCATAGGCGACATCGCAAGTGTGATTAAATAGAATAGTGGTAAATATTCAGGAGTTTTAATTGATATGTTTGATCCAAAAAAACTAGAGCAGATTGCTAAGCAGATCCACGATTCTATGCCTCAACCAGTAAAAGAGCTTGGTTCAGATGTAGATCAAAAAGTTCGCCAGGTTATCCAAGGCCAACTGAACAAGCTAGACGTTGTAAGCCGTGAAGAGTTTGATGTTCAAACACAAGTACTACTGCGCACTCGCCAAAAGCTGACTGAAATGGAACAAAAGCTAGCGGACTTAGAAGCAAAGATTGCCGACAAGTAAGCGTAAAGAAAGAAAACTGAAAGGGTTGGTGTTAAAGCACCAACCCTTTTGTATTTCTGAAGATCAATCAAGAACTGAAAGTCGACGAAGACTGAACAAACAATGTTCATTTCATTGATTTTTAAGACTTTGTTACTAAAAGCAAAAAGGCTTGGTCAACGGCGACCAAGCCTTTTTATTAGATGTTGTGTTGCTTATTTATAACTCCAACCTGTAAGAAGTTAGTGATACTGCTTCGCTTTTTCTGCAAATTTATAGTATCTAAGCGACAAATTAACCGCCTACAGCGATACGCTTCATGTCGCTCATGTAGCTACGTAGCTCTTCACCAATGTACTCTACAGGGTGGTTACGGATAGCTTCGTTTACTTCAATTAGTTTAGCGTTATCAACCTGGTTAGATGTTTCACCTAGACCACGGCCGATTACGTCTGTTGCTACTGAAGGCATGAACTTCTCACGTAGTAGCGGTGTTGCTACGTTAGCGAATAGGTAGTTACCATACTCAGCAGTATCAGAGATTACAACGTTCATTTCGTAAAGACGCTTACGAGCAACTGTGTTTGCGATTAGTGGAAGCTCATGTAGAGATTCGTAGTAAGCCGACTCATCGATGATGCCAGATGCTGTCATTGCTTCGAATGCTAGCTCAACACCGGCGCGAACCATAGCAACCATTAGGATACCGTTGTCGAAGTACTCTTGCTCTGAGATTTCTACGTCAGAAGCTGGGTAGTTTTCGAATGCTGTTTCGCCTGTCTCTTCACGCCAGCCTAGTAGGTTCACGTCATCGTTCGCCCAGTCAGCCATCATTGTGCTAGAGAAGTGACCAGAGATGATGTCATCCATGTGCTTGTTGTAAAGCGGACGCATTAGGTCTTTTAGCTCTTCAGAAAGCTCAAACGCTTTAACTTTAGCAGGGTTAGATAGACGGTCCATCATGTGAGTTACACCACCGAACTTAAGTGCTTCAGTAATCGTTTCCCAACCGTATTGTAGAAGTTTACCTGCGTAGCCTGGTTCGATGCCATCAGCAATCATCTTCTCGTAAGATACGATAGAACCCGCTTGTAGCATGCCACATAGAATAGTTTGCTCACCCATAAGGTCAGATTTAACTTCAGCTACGAATGAAGACTCTAGGCAACCTGCACGGTGGCCACCAGTACCTGCAGCCCAAGCTTTAGCGATATCCCAGCCTTCACCTTTAGGGTCATTTTCTGGGTGAACAGCGATCAGTGTTGGAACACCGAAACCACGCTTGTACTCTTCACGTACTTCAGAACCTGGACACTTAGGTGCAACCATTACAACGGTAAGGTCAGCACGTAATTGCATTCCTTCTTCAACAACGTTGAAACCATGAGAGTAACCAAGAGCAGCGCCTTCTTTCATTAGAGGCATTACTGTCTCAACAACATTAGTGTGTTGCTTGTCGGGAGTAAGGTTAATAACTAGGTCTGCTTGAGGGATTAGCGTTTCGTAGCTACCAACTACAAAGCCGTTTTCGTCGGCATTCTTGAATGATTGACGCTTCTCATCAATTGCAGCTTGGCGTAGAGCGTAAGATACGTCTAGACCAGAATCACGCATGTTTAGACCTTGGTTCAGGCCTTGAGCACCACAGCCAACAATGACGATCTTCTTACCTTCAAGGTATTCAGCTTCAGTCGTAAATTCTTCACGATCCATGAAACGGCAGCGACCTAATTGGTCTAGTTGCTCACGAAGGTTTAATGTATTGAAATAGTTAGCCATTGTAGGGCACTCCTTTAAAAATAAGTCCGTAAGGTCGATATCTCTCTATCGAATGACTTCATACTAAAACAGACACTCCGTTGCTGAAAGTGATATATTCACAATTAGTTATTGCAATAAATGCAACATGGAAACGATCGCAAAACATGAACATAAAATCTCTACAATTATTTATACATTTATGTGATAGCAAGAGTTTCAGCAAAACAGCTGCGGCTATGCACGTCAGTCCTTCAGCACTTAGTCGTCAGGTACAAAAGCTTGAAGAAGAAACGGGGCAAGAATTGCTTATCAGAGATAACCGCAGTGTTGATCTCACTCCAGCAGGAAAGCACCTATTGCCAGTAGCATTAAGCATCGTTGGAGAGTGGCAGCAATACAATCTTCACCTGAAAGGTGGTGAGCAAGAACTTAAAGGTGAAATCCGCATATTTTGCTCGGTAACGGCTAGTTACAGCCACCTACCTGAGCTCATAACCGAATTCAGAGCTATTCATCCGTACATTGAATTTAAGCTCTCTACAGGCGATCCGGCTCAATCCATCGACAAGATTTTAAATGATGAAGCAGATATTGCTATCTCAGCGAAGCCAGACATTCTTCCTTCAAGATTAGAGTTCGAAACCATCAGCGATATACCACTGTCAGTCATCATCCCATCCGGTGTGAGTAGTTTTAGCCAGCAGCTGCAATCAGAGAAACCAAACTGGAATGAAGTACCTTTTATCATCCCAGAAGCAGGTACTGCACGAGAACGTGCGAACGCATGGTTCAAAAAGATGAAGATAAAACCCAATATTTACGCTCAGGTATCTGGTCATGAAGCGATCGTCAGTATGGTTGCCCTTGGTTGTGGGGTTGGTATTGCGCCAGACGTTGTAATCAACAACAGTCCTGTGAGAGATAAAGTCGACCGCTTAAAAATAGAACCAATCAAGCCGTTTGAATTGGGAGTGTGCTGTAAGCGATCGCAGTTAGAAAATCCGTTGATTAGAGCATTTTGGCAGGTAGCTGAAGGTAAATACCTTCAAGACTAGTTATCTATAAGTGAAAACAAGCAAGTGTTGAGTCACAGATAAAGAGCACGTTAGTGCTCTTTTTTGTTTTTCTAAACGACAAATATGAAAAAAGCCCGCTGATTTCTCAGCGGGCTTTTCAATGGTGGTGGAGGGATAGGGATTTGAACCCTAGAACCGCTATTAACGGTTGCCG
>NZ_JBGOOI010000102.1:0-11228 GCF_041439605.1 Vibrio sp. 1F169
CCCAGCCAAATATCCGTTCAGGTTCAAGCAATAATGCTTATCCGAACGGCATTAAGTCTTTAAGACTGGCCTTTATTATTTATGGCGATTTTTTTTATCTTTAAACCCAAATCGCCAAACAGATTTAACCAAACCTTTGAGTTTGATTTTAGTCACTCGCCAATGTGTCACTGGCCTTCTTGGCGCACTCATCAACAGGTGTTCAAACGCTTGCTCACTCAAATTCACTTGTCCCCCATGCGCCACCAGCAAGGTGTCGAGCTGCATGTCATAGATACGAGATACCGACGCTCGATACTTATTGGGATGAAAGATAGGAAACGGAGGAATCAGTTTCTTCTTAACCTCGACCATCAAGTCCGCCACATAAGCAACGCTGTGTGATGGGCAATAGACAGAGAGATCTCTGTCTATTGCCCGGCGTTTCCAGAACCAACCAATCATCAAAGCCAGGAATGCTATCACCATCCGACAGCTTGTAGTCCGGCTTCAACTTTCTTGAATACCATAGGTTTGCTTTGGGCTTACCCAATCGGTTCGCCATCCACCGTGCTAATGCCAAATCGGTCAAATGCATCAATATGCCATCGATGCCGTGGTACCAATCCTTATCTCGATTTGCTGCAACCAAATTACAATTCGTGAGCTTTCTGAGTTTGTGCGCTGCCCCTGCGTGGTCTGGATGCATGTGCGTAACAACCACTGTGTGTAGGTCGCTAAATTCACGGCCAAGATCATCTTCAATGAAAACTTTAAGGTGGGGAATATCCGCTCGGCACGCACCATCAAGTAACAACAACCTGTCAGGGTACTCTACGAGATACATGTCTTGGATATAGCCTTTGATGGTATGAAGTTGCAAATCCACTCCTTGTGACAAAACAACTGGTCAGGCCTATACAATAGCAAACCCACCATCAATTGTGATCATTTTGTTAAAAGCAACAATCTAAAACCGGATAGAGAACTCGAATCAAGATTTCCATTGGTATCCACTCAATTACTCAAATCCAACGTTACTCAAAACCAATGTTACTCAAGTCCAATTTAACTCAGAATAATGAGGGCACATTCCAAAGATGATCATCAATTTCATCCGATATTTTTCAGCATTATCGAATGCTCACATTACCGAAAACCTTGCTCAACAAGCCTTGCGCTTTAAGCACTGAGCATCATTTGTCGTGACGACAAAACATGTGATTTGGTGGCCTGAGTTATTCGGACTATATATGCGCCTCTAATTTATTGTCTGAGTGCTATACATGAACCAACTTATCGATGCTCTTTCTACCCAAGGTTACTTTGTTTGGGATGACTTCTTAACTCACGAGGAAGTAGTGGCATTGAGGGATTGCATTCCAGAGAACTGGAAAAAGGCTAGGATCGGCCGTAACGATGACGTAGCACGAGAAGCAACGATTCGTAGTGACAAAATTCAGTGGGTACGCCGTGATATGGGTGAACCAGCATCTCTGTTCCTAGACAAAATGGAACAAATTCGTTTAGCGGCAAACCAAGCGTTCTTTTTGGGTCTGTTCGAATACGAAGCGCACTTTGCTAAATACGAAAAAGGCGACTTTTACCAGAAGCACTTAGACTGCTTTAAAGGTAATGAAAACCGCCGCCTAACCACTGTGTTCTACATGAATGACGAATGGTCTGAGGAAGACGCAGGGGAGCTCGTGGTTTACGATCTAAAAGACAACCACATTGCGACCATTCCACCAAAGTCAGGCCGCTTATTTGTGTTCTTGTCTGAACAGTTCCCACACGAAGTGTTACCAACCAACACAGAGCGATTCAGTATCGCAGGTTGGTTCCGTATTAACGGCGTGAAAGACAACCAATTAGACATCGCGCACTAAAACTGTATCCACATCGAACCTTATTCTTAGCCTCTCCATCGAGAGGCTTTTTTTTAGTCAGAAAAACGTCTTGAAAGCCAAATACATCAAACATCAAATCCATCAATAACTTTTCTCTTAAATAAAATCGAAATGAATCTTTCACATCAGTGAAACGCTTTAGCCACGTAAGTGAAATATACCCTGTTCAAGATAGCTTCAAACGATACCCCTACCGTCTCGTTAATACTCAAATTCAATACCTCTATATCGATTTCATCCAAAAGGAAAAGAAGATGAATAAGCTAATTTTGGCAGGCGTTCTTTCTGCGACAGCAGCAATGCCGGCGTTCGCAACGACTCAAGTTACTTGGTGGCACGCAATGGGCGGCCAACTTGGAGAAACCGTCAATAAGATTGCGACTGACTTTAATGCGTCACAAGATGATTACAAGATCACGCCAATCTATAAAGGTTCATACACAGAGACCTTAACAGCGGGTATCGCAGCATATCGAGCTGGCGAAGCTCCTAACATTCTACAAGTCTTCGATGCCGGTGCTGCAACCATCATGAACGCTAAAGGTGTCGCGAAACCGGTACAGGATATTCTGGTTGAATCGGGCTACAACTTTAATTCAAACGACTACCTAGCTGGCGTTCGTAACTTCTATGCCGACAACCAAGGCAAGATGGTTGGTATGCCTTTCAACAGTTCGACGCCGGTTCTTTACTACAACAAAGACCTTCTCGCAGAAGTGGGAACCGAAGCGCCTAAGACTTATGAAGAACTCGAAGTGGTTGCTAAGAAACTGAAGGCCGAAGGACACATCGCGTTTTCTCAATCTCTGACGCCGTGGATCATGTTTGAAAACTTTAAGTCTCGCCATAACCTGCCAGTCTCTGACCAGAACAACGGCTACGACGGCCTATCCACTAAAATCATGTTCAACACCAAAGACATGATGATGCACGTTAGCAAGATGAAAGAGTGGTCAGATCTAGGTTACTACAAGTATTACGGCAGCGATTGGGATGCGAACCAAACGCCTTTCGAGCGCCAAGAAGTAGCAATGTGGATGGGCTCTTCAGGTTCATTCGGTGGTTTACGTAACCGTGTACCTTTCGAGTTAGGCACAACTTACCTTCCATACTGGAAATCAGTTAACCCAGATGCTGGTTTAACCTTCATTGGTGGTGCCGCTCTGTTTGCACTCAATGGCCATGACCAACAACAAGACAAAGGTGTCGCAGCATTCTTTGACTACCTGACTAAGCCTGAAACTCAAGTGTACTGGCACAAAACAACAGGCTATGTACCTGTAACAACGGCTGCCTATGAACTAGCGAAAAAGTCCGGCTACTACACAGAGCAGCCAGACGCAGAAGTGGGCGTTAAGCAACTAAGCCTCAAATCGGGCGAGTGGACTAAAGGCTACCGCCTAGGTTATTACCCGCAAATCCGTGAAGTGATGCACCGTGAGTTCGATAACATCTTCGCTGATCGCTCTAGCGTCGAGAGCAGCCTAGACAAGGTCGAAGATGAGAGCAGCAAACTACTAAAGCGCTTCGCTCGAACGATGAACTAGATCGATTAATGAAACGAAACTGTTCACAAGCTTAAGGCTTAGCGAATCAGAGCCGTTCATCACTCCTCACTACTTGTCACTGCGTCGCTAAAAAAACGCTATGGCAAGGCGTGAGGAGACTCTTCCCTAGCGCCATTTCTTGCTCCAACAACGATAACTCAACGGGATGCATGCCTGATACAGCGCTAGTGGTAACAGCCGCTCATAGTGGCCACTGTAATTATTTTTAGGGATTACCCTGTGGAACGACGTCAACAATTCTTTCACTCTCCGCTGCCTTACCTATTTTTGGCACCTCAGATACTCATCATTGCGGTTTTCTTTATCTACCCAGCAGCAAAGGCGGTTTACCTTTCATTTATGCTGGAAGAGCCTTGGGGCACCTCATCTATATTCGTCTGGTTTGAGAATTACCAAATGCTATTCGAATCGAGCGAGTACCTGAACTCGATTGGCTTTACTTTGATGTTCGCAATTGTGGTCTCTTTCTTATCACTTGCCTTGGCTCTGCTGCTTGCCGTGAAAGCCGACAACATCATTCACGGACAAGGCGCTTACAAGGTCACTCTCACTTGGGTTTATGCGGTTGCCCCTGCGATTGCAGGTGTTATTGGTGCTTTCTTGTTTAACCCGCACATTGGCGTGTTCACAGAAATCTTTGCTGTTGTGGGTTGGGATTTTAGCTTCCAAACCGATCCCGTGGATGCCACGTTTGCTCTGATTTTGGTTTCCGTGTGGAAACAGGTTTCGGTGAATTTCATCTACTTCCTAGCGGGACTCCAATCGATCTCTTACGCCGTAAAAGAAGCGGCGATGCTGGATTGTGTCAGCGACTCAAAACGTTTCTGGACCATTACCTTCCCACTGCTCGCCCCGACTGGCTTCTTTCTACTGGTCATCAACCTCACCTACTCATTCTTTGAAACCTTTGGCGTGATAGACACCATGACCAATGGTGGCCCAGGTGGCGGTACAACTTCATTAGTGTACAAGGTGTATCGAGATGGTTTTGTTGGCGCAGATTTAGGCGGCAGTTCCGCCCAGTCTGTTGTGTTGTTACTACTGGTACTCACTCTCACATTTATCCAGTTTCGCGTTGTAGAAAAGCGCGTCCATTACTAGCCCCTCCCCGCTAGGATTTAACGCGACAGGAGTTATTTATGAAAAGTAATAAGGTCTCAGACCACCTAATTTTAATTGCAGGGATGCTGTTTATGTTGGTCCCTATCTGGCTAATCTTCGCTAGTTCTACGCATAACCCAAACACCATTGTCAGCGAAGGTCTGCAATGGCTACCGGGCGATAACTTTACGGCCATTTATAGCGAAGCTTGGAACAAAAGCATGGGCTTTAGTGGCGAAGTCACCGCCAGTAAAATGATCACCAACTCGATGATCATGGGGCTAGGTTTTGCGATCGGTAAGATCATCATTTCGATGATGGCCGCGTTTGCTTTGGTCTACTTTAGACTCCCTTACGCCACGGCGTGGTTTTGGCTGATCTTCGTGACGCTGTTACTGCCATTAGAGGTTCGTATTATCCCTTCCTATGAAGTTGTCGCTGGGCTTGGTCTTCTTAATAGCTATACAGGGTTGATTCTGCCTTTGATCGCATCAGCCACCGCGACGTTCTTTTTTAGGCAATTCTTTAAAACCATCCCCGATGAATTGTTAGAAGCCGCACAGTTAGATAACGCAGGTCCATTTCGATTCTTTGTCGATATCTTGCTGCCTCTATCTAAAACCATGATCGCCGCGATTTTCATCATCATGTTTGTGGTGGGTTGGAACCAATACTTATGGCCGATCATGATGACCACCGACGAAGGCTACAACACCATCGTGATGGGCATCAAACAAGTACTCAATAATATCAATGAAACCAGTTTACCGCGCTATGACTATGCTTTCGCCATGGTGATTTTAGCCATGTTGCCACCCGTACTAGTGGTGGTTGTATTTCAGCGTTGGTTTGTAAAAGGGCTAGTAGAAAGTGAAAAATAATAACGACACAACTCAAATGAACAATAACCGCATTCAATCACTCGATGAGTATAAGACGACTCACCTGCCTTCTCACCAAGCTATCCACAAAAATACAGAGGACACCCCGATGCCAAAGCTAAAACAAACGTTAGCGCACAACCAAGCCACTCACGATCGTACGCGCAAAGCTCCCATCATGCTGGGTATCAAAAACTTGGTAAAGACGTATGAAAACGGCCATCAAGCCGTCAAAGGAGTCTCGCTTGATATCGATGAGGGTGAGTTCCTTGTTTTGGTGGGTCCTTCTGGTTGTGGCAAGTCTTCTATCCTACGTTCCATTGCGGGTTTGGAAAGCATTTCTGGTGGCGAGATTCACTTAAGTGGTCGCCGTGTTGATACAGAGAAACCTGCCCTGCGTGATATCGCGATGGTCTTCCAGAATTACGCGCTCTACCCGCACATGTCGGTTTACAAAAACCTCGCTTATGGCTTAAAGAACCGAGGTGTTAGTCAGCACCTTATTGAAGAGAAAATTGAGAAAGTCGCCAAAACGCTGAAAATCGAAGAATATCTAGACCGCAAGCCAGCCAAGCTTTCGGGTGGTCAACGTCAACGTGTTGCTATGGGACGAGCGATCGTTCGCGATCCACAACTTTTTCTGTTTGACGAACCTTTGTCTAACCTAGATGCCTCACTGCGTGCTCACATGAGATTAGAGATCAAAAAACTGCAACGCGAACTTGGCGTGACCAGTGTTTACGTGACTCATGACCAAGTCGAAGCCATGACACTGGCTGATAGAATCGTGGTGCTCAACAAAGGCCAGATAGAGCAAGTCGGGACGCCACGAGAGGTCTACCACCAGCCAGCCAGTACTTTTGTGGCGAGCTTCATTGGCAGCCCAGCGATGAATTTTTTACCAGCAACACTCGATGACGGATACCTTGAGATTGGTGATCAGCAAATGTACTTACCCGAGTACGCCCACGTAAAAAATACAGCCATCACACTTGGTATTCGTCCAGAGCACTCTGAAATTGGTTCAGAATTGATGATGAATACCTTGCCTCTTGAACTGCGTATCAGTGTGGTTGAGCCTTTGGGTCCAAATCAATTGGTTCATGGTCTGGTGAACGAGCAGCCCTTCATTGCAGTAACACCCGAAACGACACTGTGCCAAGCCGTCCCCCTAGGGCTAAGAATCGATAAATCCAACCTGCATATTTTTGACAATCATGGCAAACGCATTCACCCAAATAATTTTACATCACAGGAGCCACACGAAGATACGACAAGCTTAACGACGGCTCTCGCTTAATCGAGTACACTGATATTTAATGCGTTTTTACGGTGCGTCTTTAAGAAGGATTAATTATGTCGTCTATCATCGTAGGTCATAGAGGTGTAGCAGGTACTCACCCAGAAAATACCAAAGCAAGCATTGAACAAGCGGCGAAACTCGGTTTGAAATGGATTGAAGTTGATATTCAGCCCACTCAGGATGATCAACTTGTGGTTTGTCACGACCACACGCTTGAGCGCTGCAGCGATGGCAAGGGTCGTGTCGACGAACATACCCTTGCAGAACTGCGTCAGCTTGACTTTGGCAGTTGGAAGTCGGAGCAGTTCGCGGGTGAGAAAATACTGACGCTGGAAGAGTTGCTCGCGCTTGTTGAGCAGTATGATCTCAGCGTCAACCTAGAGGTCAAAGTCGATAGCCGACATCAAGCACCTCATGTCGTTGATTTGCTGCACACCGAGTTGATTCATTCAAATCTAGACACCGACAGAGTTTTGCTTTCAAGCTTCAGCCATCAAGTCGTTGCTGAAATGGCTCGTCATTTGCCTAGATACCGTGTCGGTGTGATCACAGAGCAACTGACTCAAGATGATCTTATGCTGATTGATGAGGTTAAAGCGTTCAGCTGTCACATGAACTACGAGCATCTGAAGCAGAGCGATCTTGATACACTTGGTGAAGCAAACATTCAAACATGGTGCTACACCGTCAATGATCCGTCTCGCTTCAAATTTCTCTCAAAAGTAGATGCTGTATTTACTGATTTTCCGAATCAGTTCAATCCTATAAATTGAGCTCGTAAATACCGCAAAAATAGCCCCGATAAACTTTAAATAAACTCCCGGGATGCCTTAAAATTAATTCTCGGGAAACCATTAAATTAAGTAGCAAACACAAGTGAGTAGGAGTACATTCCGCTACTCACTTGGTTTCATCGCTCGCTCTATTTAGACAGCTTCATTGGTTACTTAATTTATGGATCTCATTTTTAGTCCAACCTTCCCAATTTTGGGTGCTATCTTCATTTTTGCCGCTATTGTTCGTGGCTTCTCAGGTTTCGGTTTTACCTTAGTGGCACTGCCATTGAGTGCGTTATTCGTGCCTGTTATCGAACTGGTTCCCGTTTTCATGCTGATCGACCTGTTAGGCAATATCCAATTGCTGCCGAAGGTTAAACATCACGTAAATTGGCGATGGGTTTCAAAGGTATTCATCCCTTGTTTGGCCTTCACGCCCGTCGGCTTGCTGTTACTCAAATCCGTTAGCCAAGACACGATCATCTTGATCATCAGTGCCTTCATTTTTGCGTCAGCAATCATGATCTACAAAGGGTTCCAATACAAAAGCGAACCTAGATTTGCTCCCTATATTCTAGGCAGCCTTGCGGGGATAATGAATGGCGCAGCTTCCATGTCTGGCCCTCCGGTTGGCACGCATGCATTGGCAAGTCCTGTCGCACCACACATTGCCAGAGCAGGCCTGATTGCGTTCTTTGTACTAGCTGATTCCAGCGCCTTTGTTACGGCTTCTATCGCAGGGTTAGTCGATCGTGATGTGGTCTGGCTTACTCTAGCACTCTTACCAAGCAGCATGTTTGGCGGTTATGTGGGTTCTAAACTATTCGAGAGATTTGGTGGAGCGAAGTTTAAGCCAGTCACCATTGCGTTGCTGATCGTAATTGCGATATTCAGTGCAGGTCGAGTCATACTGTAACTGACTTTAGCGGTTAATTTCGGAAGTTGGTTTCACGAATTGACTGCGCTAATTGCCTGCGCGAATAGATTCCGAAAGTGACTAAGAAAATGGGGTACCAATGACTACCATTCGATATGGATAGGGGTACCCATTTTTACAAGTTGGAGAAACTCATCCATATCTTGATTGGTTAATGCGATACAGCCATCCGTCCAATCAAAGCTTTGAATAAAGCTCGGTGAACGGCGCTCACCATTTTTAATACCGTGGATCTTGATGTTCCCTCCAGGGTCGACATCATTTTCTTCAGCCCACTGCATATCCGAAGGTTGCGGGTAGCTGATATGCACCGAGCGGTGAAAATCCGACTCTTCCATCACATAATCGAGCTGGTATTCCCCTTCAGGTGTTCGGTTGTCTCCTTCAAAACGTTTATGCCCTTTCGGTTGTTTCCCTAACGCAATACGAAACTCTTGAATGACCTCATCACCCTTAAGTAGGTACATTCTACGTTTCGATTTATCAACTTTGACTAAAGTAACCACTTGCGACAGAGAGTCTGCCTCAGAAAAGGGACCGGTTAGAGTGTAAGACTGTTGAGAAGAGCTTTGAGGGGGACGTTTAGATGAACCTTGAGACAGCTGGGCAACTTGTTCGCCAGAGTTACTGCTAAGAACATCATCCACAATAATCACATGTTTGGAATTTGAGATCACTGAAGAGGTTGAGTTAGAGGAAGACGTTGAGACACGCTGAGAGTGAGCCGGTTTCGACTCGAATACAATGGTTTCGATTGCCGTCGCGTCAGAAATTATCTTTTCAACCACAACCTTTTCAGCTTGCACACTCGAAGCTACAAACAGTAAACACAGTGATAAAGGCAAAAATAGGCGCACCTTTAGTTCTCCTCAAAGCGCATGGACATGGTTCGTGATTGAGTTTCCATGCCTAACGATTCATAGAAACCCTTAGCTTGCTGATTAAACTCCATCACTTCTAACCTAAGCTCAATAGCACCACTCGCTTGCGCCCACTGATTAAACGACTTCATCAACGCTTTGCCGACGCCTTGGCTCTGAACCTGATCGTTTACCACAATCGTATTCACTCGCGCTATTTTGTGAGACTGAATGAAGCTTACCCCTTTATTCTGCGTTACCTTCCCCACCAAGAAACCAACAACCTGTTGAGCGTCAACCGCAACTAAGAAAGTGCCAACCGGATCAAGCATCAATCCCAACCAATATTCTTCACTATCAGCTAAGCCATGAGAAGCGGGAGCAAATACCATAGGGGCACCAAGATGATGTTGACGATTTATTTGCATAGAGAGCTCTAAGATCGAGCTAATATCAGTTACCTTAGCGTTCCGGATTTGCATATCACTACCTTTTTAAATTCAATAACACCTTAGCAAAAATAGCTTAGCTGTGCACCGTCCTACTCTTTTAACAAAACTTTCGAGCTAGAGCTTGATACCACTAATTACATGACACGATAACGAAGAACAGCTCCCAATTGGGAGCTGTTCTTATATCTAAATCTCGGTTCGTTCTAAACGAATGACGTAAAATCAATCAGATAAGAAACGATTAAAAACCGTTAAACATTTTGGGTCTGCTTTTTTTGATTATTACGGTATAGGTCAAATTGAACAAACCATTCATAGCGACATCTCTAAACTTACTTAAGAATTTTAGAGTTTTAATACGGAGTGATTTTTTTGTTCTAGAAGACCGATTCCCAATGACTGAGCCACCTTCTCCCCCGGTTAATCCTGCAGGAGATATTCCGTAAGTTGGTTGCTTATGAAGCCATACATTTCTAATAAATACATCTACTGGGTAGAGGAATCGTTCACTTTTTTCTATAAAAATTTTCGCCACATGCGGTGTGATCATATAGGCAGTGGTGCATAGTGGTGTTTTAATATGTCGCACTAGACTTTGTTCGTCATCGAGATTTTCAACGACATAATTATACTCTCTCTTAGTCGAATAATTTTCCAATCTCATAAAACCACACTCTTCAATATGCTTACTGGCAAATTGAACCGTTTTTCCAAATACATCGACATCAACAACAACATCGTCTTCGAAGACAATAACTGGTTGATTTAACTGAATGCATCTTTCCCACGCTAAATAGTGACTACCATAACACCCGATCTCACCAGGAACAGCGATCCTTCCATTTAGTGCATAAAAGGCGGTTTCATCATAGAAATCCATCAAAGGATGAGGTTTAGAGGACATAGCATCAACAGCACTCAACTTTTCAATATCTAGAGACTTAATATTTAAAAGTTGCTTTTGGCTGGATAAAAATCGTTCAGATTTACGTTCTAGCGCAATAATAAGAGATTTCACAGTAAAAAACACCTATTGCTAATAATTTAACCCATAAGAAATTAATATAAATATCAACAAAAGTAACCCCCCTATTTCTCATAATTAGAACCAATCTAAAACAAATGTTGTTCATTATTCCAATTATGTTCAACTTCGTGACTCTGTAACGTAAATTGCTCCCAATCGATAACATTTATTGTCTTAAAATGTTATCAATTACTAAACAAAGTGATATTAAAACACCATAGGTTAATTGCGCGATTGCATATAAATACAATTGCACACCAATTCAGCTTGTATAATATTTCTTAAGAATTGACGAGAGGATATAATCAATAGATCTTCATTCTTTGGGTATTGAGTCTTTTATATTAAACACTTCCAATAAACCACCAATTGAGAGAATTGATCTGCTCCAGTAAGACTGGACACCGCATTAAGCGACATATTGTTTTTCAAAG
>NZ_JBGOOI010000103.1:0-10951 GCF_041439605.1 Vibrio sp. 1F169
ATCTGTAGGATCGTTCAACTGATCAGGAAAATGCTTAAATGATCAGTGTTAGCTAGAGAGCCGCTTTTAGAAGAGTTGTCGCATTTATTTGAAATGCAGTAACATAGAGTTCAGAGACTGGAAGTCGATTTAAAACGTTACTTTAAAGTTCATACCAACAAACTGAGAGTCGTATGTTGCCCCTGCATCGTAGGCGAATCGGGCTGCGTCTTTGTTATCCCACCAAGGGTTAGTATTCAGATTAACTTCTGCGTCACCACCCCATGCATCACTTACCCAGTAGTGGATATGGCCAACAGGGTTGAGGAAGAATAATGAAACATCACCCATGGTTTGAGAGCCCATCACTTCGCCACCTGAAGCAACAATGTCTTGCTCTGCTTCTAGCATCATTTCACCGACAACAGCCCCAAAGAATGGTGTAATAAAGATATCTTGCCATGACGGTACTTCAGCAAACGCTTCTACGCCGTATTCCCAGAAAAATGTCGACATTGTCCAAGAGTATAAGAAAGACTCAAACTCGTCATAACCAGCATGTCGAGCTGCGGTGTAGTAAACACCACCGAAATACGGATGCATTACGTAGTTTAGGAAGTGTTCATCACGGTCCCATACTGGGCCTTCAGAAACGTTATCTTTCCATTTTTTACCTAGTGCACTGATATCACGCTGGTCATCATCCCACTTAGTGATACTTTCCGGTAAAAGCGTCATGAGGCCAACGGTTGCGACACTTAAACCAAGAATGGTATAAGTTTGGCCCATGAGGTAATCCCAATCTTTGCCATCGCTAACGGTAAGGTAGAGTGGTTGTTTTTCGATGGTTAAATCATATTGGTCGCTTGTTTCGCTTAGCGCATAATTGTTACTAGGCTTATAGGTGTACAAGCTTTCATTAACACAGTAATCTTGAGCGCATTCATCCGAATAAGAAAGGTTGATTGGTTGGTCGAAGTCATATTGGCTTGCAACCGAGTTAACTGACATTAGCATTGTAAATGCAGCAGTAACCTTCGTTAGTAACGGTGATTTGGCCACAAGGGTCTCCATGAGAAGTTAATAATTGATCCGAGTCACAATTATCTATTAAATGCTTAGTTTAGGGAACTAATAATTTATTGCTTTTCCTAAGAAAACCTTAGATTAAGCATTAGTAATATTTGTGAAAAGGTGAATGACTCAAACTCAACCTTAGACTAGTTTGTAAATAATGCCGTGTCTTTTAATGGCCACAAGGGATATAAATATGACGAAAATCGCAATGTTAAGCACTGGTGAAGAAGTTCTTCATGGGGACATTGTCGACACAAACGCAGCTTGGATGTCTGCTGAGTTTTATCAGCACGGCTTTGCTTTGGCAAAGCGTTCAACTGTGGGCGACCAAATGAACGCTCTGATCGAAGAACTGCTGATGCTGAGCTTCAACTATGATGTGGTTATCGTCAATGGTGGTTTGGGGCCGACAACTGATGATATGAGTGCGGCCGCTGCGGCTGCGGCCTCAGATCAAAAGCTTGTCATGTTCCCTGAGTGGCTGACTCGTATGGAAGAGATGTTCTCTGGACGTGGTATGCCGATGCCTGACAGTAACCTTAAGCAAGCTTTATTACCCGCGAGTTCAGAGATTGTTGATAATCCTGTGGGTACGGCTTGCGGGTTCAAGCTGAAAATCAACGATGCGACTTTCTATTTCACTCCTGGTGTACCGAGTGAATTCAAACGTATGGTGACGTTTGAGATTATTCCTGACTTGTCGCGTACCTACCCTCAAGTGGTTGCCTCTGAATGCAGTCGATTGTTTACGTTTGGTTTGTCTGAATCGGGTATCTCGGATGTGTTAGACCAGCTTAAGCTTCCAGCAGGCTATGAACTTGGCTACCGCTCTTATCTGCCTTTTATTGAGGTCAAACTGTTTGGTCCTAAGGCAGACTTAGAAACTCGCGTTAAGCTTCTGCAAATGGTTTACAAGCTGCTAGAGAGTAATGTCGTGAGCGTTGATGAGCCAATGATTGACCATATTGGACACATCATGGCGGAAAAAAAGAAGACGTTATCTGTATCTGAAGTGTCGACCAAAGGCGCCCTATCAGCGTGGCTGCAATTGAATGAGCAGGTTGAAGACTGCTTTGGGCATTCATGGGTCATGGCTGAGCCAAAAGAGAGCGAACTTGAAAAGAGTGATCCATTAGCCGCAACCTTTGCACTGGCTGGCGCTACAAGAGAGAAGTGCGGTACAGAACTAGCTTTGGTTACTGGTAAATTAGAAGGCAACACATTCAGCGTCGCATTGTCGACTGAAGCAGGAGAGTGGGGGCAGGTGCTTGAGTTTTATCGTCAGTACTCACGCGAAGACCAACGCAACGTGATTAAGACCGTTGCCGCCGATATGCTGAGAAGGCATCTAGACAACAAACCGATGTTTGGTACTTACTCTTCGGTTAAGCGATTGAAAGACATGTTTATTCCTAAAGCGGTACTATAAACCAAGTTAACGCTATAAAGTCCAAATTAAAGCTATAAAGCTATAAAGCTATAAAGCTATAAAGCTATAAAGCTATATATGTAATAAATTATATACATCAATAAAGCCGAGTTGGTGCAATAAGCGAGTTGTCTGATTGAGCCAACATGAAAAACAAAAAGGGCCTGATAATGAAGATTATCGGGCCCTTAAATTTTTAAGCTTTTCTGTTAACGATTCAACATTGTACTAATCGCGCTAAGTAGCTAAGTAGCTAAGTAGCTAAGTAGCTAAGTAGCTAAGTATAAGATCTAAGTACAAGTATTAAGCACTTTTTTGCTTATTTCTGTGAATAACGTTACTCAGCGATAGTTCTGTTTTTGCTTTACAGATACAAGGCAAAATTTCATCGCCTTGCGTGTAAGCCATAGCAAAACCAACGTACTCGACTTCACCTGAATCCAACGTACAGCGGCAAGCGCCACAGTGGCCATCTCGGCAGTTGTATTCTGGCTCTAACCCTGCTTGTTCCATTGTTTCCAATAGAGTATTTGAAGGGTTAGATTCAATAGAAGTCAGCTTGTTGATTTTGATTGTTGGCATTACAGCTCAAACCCTTCAAAGTCGTCAGCTTTTACTTCGTTGTCGATTTGGCCAACTAGGTAAGAACTGATTTCAGCTTCTTGTGGAGCAACTTGAACGTTATCTGAAGACAACCAAGCGTTGATCCATGGAATTGGGTTCGATGTTGCTTCTGGGTAAGCCGTACCTAGACCAACCGCTTGCATACGGATGTTGGTAATGTACTCAACGTATTGGCAAAGAATATCTTTGTTTAGACCAATCATAGAGCCATCTTTGAATAGGTATTCTGCCCACTCTTTCTCTTGCTCAGCCGCTTCTTTGAATAGGTCGAAACACTCTTGCTTACACTCTTCAGCGATCTGCATGAATTCGAAGTCATCTTGGCCATTACGCAGCAAGTTGATCATGTGCTGTGTACCAGTAAGGTGAAGAGCTTCATCACGAGCGATTAGCTTGATGATCTTCGCATTACCTTCCATTAGCTCACGTTCAGCGAATGCGAATGAACATGCAAAACTTACGTAGAAACGAATCGCTTCCAGTGCGTTTACAGACATTAGACATACGTAAAGCTTCTTCTTCAGGTCGTGAAGTGAAATCTTAACGTCTTCGCCGTTGATGTTGTGGTTGCCTTCACCGTAGCGGTGGTAGTCAGCCGTCAGCTTGATCAAATCGTCGTAGTAAAAGGCGATGTCTTTAGCACGCTTCAGGATCTCTTCGTTTTCAACGATGTCGTCGAATACTACGCCTGGATCATTTACGATGTTACGGATGATGTGCGTGTAAGAACGAGAGTGAATCGTTTCAGAGAATGACCATGTCTCAATCCAAGTTTCAACTTCTGGTAGTGATACCAATGGAAGTAGGGCAACGTTAGGGCTGCGGCCTTGGATAGAATCTAGAAGCGTTTGGTACTTCAAGTTAGAGATGAAGATGTGCTTTTCATGCTCAGGAAGCTTGTTGTAGTCGATACGGTCACTAGACACGTCGACCTCTTCTGGGCGCCAGAAGAAAGAAAGCTGCTTTTCGATAAGCTTTTCGAAGATTTCAAATTTTTGTTGGTCGTAACGTGCAACGTTTACCGACTGACCCAAGAACATTGGTTCTTTTAGTTGGTCATTTTTTTGTTGAGAAAAAGTACTGTAAGCCATAAATGCCTCAAATCCTTTAAAGACCCGCAATAAAACGGACCCTGTTAATGCTTTAAACCCAGAGAAGATAACTCTTCTCTGGGGTCTTAATGTTTATTGCGATTTAGATCTTACAACCGCCGCCTTCACAATCTTCTTCCGGCACTTGAACTGCATCGCCTTGATCGTCTTTAGCACCATCACGCGTGTTATGGTAGTAAAGCGTTTTAACACCGTACTTGTACGCTGTTAGCAGGTCTTTGAGCAGCTGCTTCATTGGTACCTTACCGCTGTCGTAAACACTTGGATCATAGTTAGTGTTTGCAGAGATAGCTTGGTCAACGAATTTTTGCATGATACCCACTAAGTGTAGGTAACCGTCGTTATTGCCAATGTTCCAAAGTAGCTCGTAGTTGTTTTTAAGATTTAAGAAATCAGGAACAACTTGCTTCAGGATACCGTCTTTCGACGCTTTCACTGATACATAACCACGTGGTGGCTCGATACCGTTAGTCGCGTTCGAGATTTGAGACGAAGTCTCAGAAGGCATAAGCGCTGTTAGCGTAGAGTTACGCAGACCGTGCTCCATGATCTCTTCACGTAGCGTGTCCCAATCGTAGTGCAGAGGCTCTTCACAGACTAAGTCGATATCTTTTTTATAAGTATCGATTGGCAGTAGGCCTTTCGCGTAGTTGGTCTCGTGGAAAGATGGGCAACGGCCTTGTTCTTTCGCTAGTTCAACAGACGCTTTTAGCAAGTGGTATTGAATTGCTTCAAAAGTACGGTGAGTCAGGCCATTTGCGCTGCCGTCAGAGTACTTAACACCATTCTTCGCCAGGTAGTATGCATAGTTGATGACACCCACACCTAAAGTACGACGATTCATTGTCGATTTGTATGCTGCTGGAAGCGGGTAGTCTTGGTAATCAAGCAGTGCATCAAGTGCACGAACAACCAACTCAGAAAGCTCTGCTAAGTCGTCGAGTTCATTGATTGCGCCAAGGTTGAACGCTGAAAGCGTACACAGTGCAATCTCACCTTCGTCATCTTCCACGTTAGAAAGTGGCTTAGTTGGTAGCGCGATTTCTAGACATAGGTTCGATTGACGAACAGGTGCTACTTCAGAATCAAACGGGCTGTGTGTATTACAGTGGTCAACGTTCTGAATGTAGATACGACCAGTAGAAGCACGCTCTTGCATTAGTAGAGAGAACAGTTCAACCGCTTTCACAGTTTCACGTTTCACTGAAGGATCGTTTTCGTACTTAACGTACAGCTCTTCAAAACGCTCTTGGTTTTCGAAGAACGCATCGTAAAGTCCAGGTACATCTGAAGGGGAGAACAGGCTGATGTTGCCACCTTGAACAAGACGAGAGTACATAAGCTTATTAAGCTGTACGCCGTAGTCCATGTGACGAACACGGTTCTCTTCAACACCACGGTTGTTTTTCAGCACTAATAGAGACTGAACTTCACCGTGCCATAGTGGGTAGAACACGGTTGCTGCGCCGCCACGAACACCACCTTGAGAACAACATTTTACTGCTGTTTGGAAGTATTTGTAGAAAGGGATACAGCCAGTGTGGAACGCTTCACCACCACGAATTTCAGAACCAAGCGCACGGATACGACCTGCGTTGATACCAATACCAGCACGTTGAGATACGTAACGAACAATAGAGCTTGCTGTTGCGTTGATAGAATCAAGGCTGTCACCACACTCGATCAGTACGCAAGAACTGAATTGACGAGTAGGCGTACGTACACCAGACATAATTGGTGTAGGTAGAGAAATCTTAAACGTAGATGAGGCGTCGTAAAAACGTTTGATGTAATCCAGACGAGTTGATTTCGGGTATTTACCGAATAAACAAGCAGCAACTAGGATGTAAAGGAACTGAGCACTCTCGTAAATTTCTTTTGTTACACGGTTTTGCACGAAGTATTTACCTTCAAGCTGCTTGACCGCTGCATAAGAGAAGTCCAAGTCACGCTTGTGGTCGATGTACGCGTCAAGCTCGTCAAACTCAGCTTTCGTGTAGTCTTCCATTAGGTGGCTATCGTATTTACCCATATCAACCAGTTTTGCAACGTGGTCATATAGAGCCGGTGGCTCGTACTCGCCGTACGCTTTTTTACGTAGGTGGAATACTGACAGACGTGCTGCTAGATATTGGTAATCAGGAGTCTCTTCAGAGATTAAATCCGCTGCTGACTTAATGATTGTCTCATGGATGTCAGTGGTGGTGATGCCATCGTAAAACTGAATGTGAGCTTTCAATTCTACTTGTGATACAGAAACATTGTGCAAGCCTTCAGCTGCCCAAGTGATCACTCGATGGATTTTCTCTAAATCGATTGTTTCTTTGCGCCCGTTACGTTTGGTAACAGTAAGTTGTTGGTTCATTCTGCTTAATTTCCCTAACAAAACTGAACAAAGCCGTGTTTTTGTGTATTTCTGTGTAATTTTTGTAAATTACGTTTCGGCTTTGTGATCTTGGTCTACCCATACATTGTAGTTCAAACACAACATATAGGGGTCATTTGTTTGTTGGGTTACAAGATAGTGCTACAGCTTATATTTTTCAAGGTAAAGAAATGGGAGTGCTTGTGGATAAGTGGTGGATTGAAAAAAAACTGTAAGTGACCACTAACTGACGAGGTTCGATGTGACTTGATTGTATAAAAATAGCCTTTTAAGGTTGCTTTATTTTTGCGCACACATAAAAAAAAATCCCTTGATCTTTGAGCAAAATGGGCAATGGATTTTGGATGATTAAAATTAAATCTAGGTGGTCAAAATGGAAGCGAGCGCACGAAATTTAGACTGAAAAAAGTCGTAAAGTTATGTTAATTACAACTCTTTTCAATCGTCTTTTTCTAAAAGATTTTAAGCTGGTGATATTAATAGTTATCGGGTGAGATTTTGCGTGTGGACTATGTAGTTAACATCTACATTTGTGCCCAAACGGTAAGTGTCCGTTAACGGGTTGTAGTGCAGTCCTGTAATCCCCAATTCTTGCAGCGGAGTGTTGTCTATCATCTTGATAAGTTCCGCTGGGCGAATGAACTTTTCGTGGTCGTGAGTACCTTCTGGGACAATCTTAAGTAGCTTTTCTGCACCTACTATAGCGAATAGGTAAGACTTAAAGTTACGGTTCAGTGTCGAGAAGAACACATGGCCGCCCGGTTTAACCAACTTTGAACAAGCCGAGATAACCGATTGTGGGTCTGGTACGTGCTCTAGCATTTCCATGCAGGTCACCACATCGTAAGTTTGTGGGTTTTGCTCAGCATGATCTTCAATGGTGCTTTGAATGTAATCAAGCTTGGTGCCGGTTTCTAATGCATGCAGACGAGCGACTTCTAGCGGTTCTTTACCCATATCTAAACCAGTGACTAGCGCACCTTCAACGGCCATGCTCTCAGCCAAAATACCGCCACCGCAGCCAACATCGAGAACTTTCTTGCCAAATAGGCCTTCGGTTTTCTCTAGAACGTAATTTAGGCGCAGTGGGTTGATTTGATGTAGTGGCTTAAACTCGCCTTCTAGATCCCACCAGCGCGACGCCATGTCTTCGAATTTTTTGATTTCTGCTGGGTCTACGTTTTGTGATTTAGTCATAATCGGCATTTCCAAGTTAAATAATGCATCCATGAAATTGCAGGCATTATAACTTGCCTTTTCCTGCTGACCAGAAGATCTACAATTTTGCTAGTTTATTGAGTGTAAAGTGACCATGTTTCAGCAAGATATGACGCTGAGGTGCAATTTCTCATCAATAGATTGGCTACAAGGGTCACAAGATGGTAAAAGGAGAGGGAAAGTGATGCCTCCGTAGGTAAATTTGTGTTATATTTTTCGGTCTTATACGTATTCAAAAATACGATCTGACTATAGAGGGAAAATGGCTCTATGAGCGATCTAGCGAAAGAGATCACGCCCGTAAATATTGAAGATGAGCTTAGAGGTTCATACCTAGACTACGCGATGTCCGTCATCGTTGGTCGTGCCCTTCCAGATGTGCGTGATGGCCTAAAACCAGTACACCGCCGCGTTTTGTTCGCGATGAATGTATTAGGTAATGATTGGAACAAAGCATATAAAAAGTCTGCTCGTGTAGTAGGCGATGTAATCGGTAAATATCACCCACACGGTGATAGTGCGGTATACGAGTCAATTGTTCGTATGGCTCAGCCGTTTTCACTACGCTATATGTTAGTCGATGGCCAAGGTAACTTTGGTTCGGTTGACGGCGATTCAGCTGCGGCAATGCGTTATACCGAAGTTCGTATGTCAAAAATAGCTGGTGAGCTATTAACGGATCTTGATAAAGATACGGTTGACTTCGTTCCTAACTATGATGGAACCGAGCAAATACCAGCAGTTTTACCAACAAAAATACCAAACCTATTGGTTAACGGTGCTTCTGGTATCGCAGTAGGTATGGCTACCAACATCCCGCCGCATAACCTTGGCGAAGTTGTTGATGGCTGTTTAGCATTTATCAATAATGAAGACATCACTATTGATGAGCTAATGGACTACATCCCGGGTCCAGACTTCCCGACAGCAGCATTAATCAGTGGCCGCAAGGGCATTGTCGATGCATATAAGACTGGCCGAGGCAAAGTCTACATGCGCTCGAGAGCTGAAATTGAAACGGAAAAGAACGGTAAAGAAACTATTATCGTTACTGAAATTCCGTATCAAGTGAACAAAGCTCGTCTGATCGAGAAGATTGCAGAACTTGTAAAAGACAAGAAAGTTGAAGGCATCAGTGCACTGCGTGACGAATCTGATAAAGATGGTATGCGTATTGTTATTGAATGTAAGCGTGATGCTGTCGGTGAAGTTGTACTAAACAACCTTTACTCACAAACTCAACTGCAAACAACTTTCGGCATCAACATGGTTGCTCTGAACAACGGCCAACCACAACTTTTCAACATTAAAGATATGTTGAAGTGTTTTGTTGACCACCGTCGTGAAGTTGTGACACGTCGTACTATCTTCGAATTGAAGAAAGCGCGCGACCGTGCACATATCTTGGAAGCTCTATCTTTAGCGCTTGCGAACATTGATGAAATCATTGAACTGATCAAGAACGCACCAACACCAGCAGAAGCTAAAGTTGGTCTAGTATCTCGTGGTTGGGATCTTGGTAACGTTGCATCAATGCTTGAACGCGCTGGTACTGATGCAGCTCGTCCAGATTGGCTTGAAGACCAATACGGTATCCGTGATGGTCAATACTTCCTAACGGAAACTCAAGCGCAAGCTATTCTAGAACTTCGTCTTCACCGCCTAACTGGCCTTGAGCACGAGAAGATTCTAGACGAATACAAAGCACTTCTAGAAGAAATCGCTGAGCTAATGCATATCCTTGCAAGCACTGAGCGTTTGATGGAAGTTATCCGTGAAGAACTTGAAGCGGTACGTGATATCTATGGCGACGAACGTCGTACAGAAATCACAGCAGCGGTTCATGACATCGACATGGAAGAGCTAATCGCTCAAGAAGACGTTGTAGTAACGCTTTCTAACGCAGGTTACGTTAAGTACCAAATCCTAAGCGACTACGAAGCTCAGCGTCGTGGTGGTAAAGGTAAGAGTGCAACTAAGATGAAAGATGAGGATTACATTGAGCGTCTGCTTGTTGCTAATACTCACGATAACATCTTATGTTTCTCTACTCGTGGTAAAACGTACCGTCTGAAAGTTTACCAACTGCCTCAAGCAAGCCGCACGGCTCGTGGTAAGCCTATCGTTAACATTCTTCCTCTAGAAGAAGGTGAGCGTATTACGGCTATCCTGCCTGTTTCTGAGTTCTCTAACGAGAAATTCATCTTCATGGCAACAGGCGACGGTACCGTTAAGAAGACATCACTGGATCAATTCGCAAACGTACGTGCTAACGGCCTAATCGCAGTTAACTTACGTGACGATGATTCACTGATTGGCGTTGATATTACTGACGGTAATAGCGACATCATGCTGTTCTCGAAGTCGGGCAAAGTTGTTCGCTTTAACGAGGACAAAGTACGTCCAATGGGTCGTACTGCCTCTGGTGTTCGTGGTATGAAGCTAGCGGGTGACGACCAAGTGGTTTCACTGATTGTTCCTGTAGCATCTGTACCACAACCGAATAAAGTGAGTAACTTTAGTGGCACTAATGCTTTACTTACTCCAGCATTTAGAACACGAGTTGAAGGTGATGTATTGACTGTGACTGAAAACGGTTACGGTAAGCGTACTGAGCTGGCTGAATACCCAACGAAAGGCCGTGCAACGCAAGGTGTAGTATCTATCAAAGTCTCTGATCGTAATGGCCCAGTTGTTGGTGCTGTTCAGGTTGAAGAAGGCGATGAAATGATGATGATCACCGACGCAGGTACACTAGTACGTACTCGCGTAGCGGAAGTAAGCCAAGTTGGTCGTAACACTCAAGGTGTAACACTGATTCGTACTGCTGAAGACGAGAATGTTGTAGGTCTACAACGTATCGACGAAGTAGAAGAAGCTGAGATTGTTGAAGGCGAAGAAACTGAAGAAGCAAATGCTGACGCAGTGAACGCTGAAACGGCTGTTGTTTCTGAATCAAGTGAAGAGCAAGCATCTGATGCTTCTGACTCTGAAAGTGATAGCGAGCAAGACACTGAGTAATCTCGATTACGTTAAGTAATTAAGCTTACCATTGAAAAAACCGAGCCTAAGTGATTAATGCCGTTCGGATAAGCATTATTGCTTGAACCTGAACGGATATTTGGC
>NZ_JBGOOI010000104.1:0-1333 GCF_041439605.1 Vibrio sp. 1F169
AGAAATACGCGAAACGGGGTAGTTCTATCTTTAAATTTAATTACGCAACAAAGCCTTGTTGCGGTCATAAAGTGGAAGAAATGCCCTTATCGGTTTGCAAGTGGGATTGTCCATCAGGCGGCACTACAGACATAAATCGTGACTTAAACGCCGCCCTTAATATCCGTGATAAAGGCCTTCTAGAATTAAAGGCGGTTGGATAATCGTCTCTGCTTATGGAAGCTGCGTAAGTCTTGATACTATCGAGCAATGGCTAACGAAATAAGAAGCATCGCCCAATAGGCGGTGAGTAGTCACTTAGATAGATATGCTGAAAACCCAAGCAAACGAGGGAAGAGCTCCTAGTTTTTTAAGGACTTAATAGCATTTTTCTAGCTAGGCATAGACCTTCGGATCTTGTCACTTTGGGCAAAAAGTAAAAATAGAGTAAAGCAGATGATGGCAAGTCCTAAAGATATTCCTAGTATTAATAAGCTTTCTTCACATATTAGAGGTAAGGCTATTGATAAAAAAGCGAGCAGGACAACAAATAGTTCACATCCTCCCCCGAAAATAGGATGCTGATGACGAAATACTGCCCATTGATAAACCATTGTTGATAATCTCCTTGCAGCTGAGCTGAGCTGAGCTCAGCTCAGCTTAGTTCTTTCTCTTTAGTTAAAATACGTTAACACTATCAATACTGTATGGGGGGGGGGTTATTATTTATTTTTAATTAATTATCTTCCAATTTTAAACGCTAAAGTTAGTACTATTTGAAAGCGAAATGCAGGGTTTATTCATGATTATATTTATAAATAAAGATAATTAATTAAAAATATAAAATCATTGCTTTATGTTAAATAATTTATTAATTATCTTAAATTATTGTCATTTCCTCTGCTATTAATCGAATTTATAAGAATCATTTTTAATTTATAACCATACTAGCTATAGCCATGAATAAAATTATCTCCCTTTATATATTAATTATACTCTTCTTGGCAGGTTGTAATTTAGAATTGTCAGAAGAGGTTGATGTAAAACCAGCAATAACATTAGAACGGATCGATATTAGCGTCTCCTCATCAGGAATTCGGGGAACAAGTAAATTAACGATGAGGAAGGGGAACAAAAAAGCTTTCGTCGCAGTAGGTTATTATTCTGATCACTCTTCAAAGGTGCTAACTGATTTAAGCATTTGGCGCTCTAATAACAAGAACATTGGATATTTTGTAGAACCGGGACAATTAATTGGCAAAGCGTTAGGATTTATAAAGATCACAGCCACTAAAGATGGAGTCACCAGTAACACAGTGGACGTGGAGGTGACCAATGCCATCGTCACCTCGCT
>NZ_JBGOOI010000104.1:1432-10325 GCF_041439605.1 Vibrio sp. 1F169
CGACGGTTGAGGCTTTCCTAGACGGAGTCACCAGTAACACAGTGGACGTGGAGGTGACCAATGCCATCGTCACCTCGCTCACCGTCACGCCTTCACAGGTCTTAGTCGCGAAAGGTCAAACACAACAGTTACTTGCAACAGCGACCTACAGTGATGGGACCTCATCAGATGTCAGCCGTTCGGTCACGTGGACACCGGATGAACCACAGACAGCAACGGTCACGCCTACTGGTTTATTGTCTGGGGACACAGTCGCCACCACGACGGTTGAGGCTTTCCTAGACGGAGTCACCAGTAACACAGTGGACGTGGAGGTCTATGCATGTAGGAGTACGGGAGCTTCATGTCTTGACATCTTCGATACTGGTAGTGGGAAATTGTTTACAAATTCACCATCCAAAACGTTCCTAGATAGTAGAGGAGGCAGTACAAATAAAGGTTTTACACAAGAAATAGGAACTTCAGGTCCTACTGGGGATTTCTATATTTTCGATTGGAATAACGCAGATTCATTGTGTGACACATATAATTCCAAGAGTATTGCAGGACGAACCAACTGGCGTTTAGCTACTGTGAATGAGTTAAGGGGACTATTCAACACAAATGGAAATATGTTTACTGCTCGTGGCTGGGCAGTCAGGATAAATTACTGGACATCAACGTCTCGTGGTCCGGGCTATGCCAATATATCTCTCAGAAATGGTCACTCTGGGCTCACTATGCCGAGCGACGACTATCTTTACGCATCGTGTGTCTCTGTTCCTTAGCGGCAAACGTCTGAGTCTTAGATTTCTCTCTCAAAACCACCTACCTCGGTAGGTGGTTATATTAGTGATTTTAATAAAGTGCTTGGCAGGTACTTTAATACATTAGTTAGTTATCAAGATAAAACCTAGGCAGATAGATATTGAGATGAACTGGTAGTCTTCTTCGATGAAATAACCTACCAGAAGTGCCGAAGTATATTGATGATGTCAGCTAACTTAAATATCTTGGTTATACCTATTATTGGTATTGTTTCTGGATATTACCTTCTAAAAGAGGGTGTTTTAGGTTTTGACTTATTAGGTATAAGTTTTTTGTTGTCGGCAATTGCCATCTGTAGTGGATAAGGGCATTTGGCCAACAACATGCAGGGTGGTCGTATGGTTGTAATACTAGAAGTAATCCGCAAAGTCAGGATGTTCTATGGTTCGTAACTCAGAAGTGTCCAGCTTCGTGCTGACAGGGTAGATCACATTTTACCCGTGGCAGCTAGATTAGTAAAAACACTGACACGGTTTTGGTCCAAAGCTTGCCATCTTGATTTTGGGTCGAAAAATCCCGTAAGAAATTTCACTCTACATATAGTGTTAAGCGAGATCTAACTCTGAGATAATTTCTTGCAGAATGAGCTTGGATTCACTATCTAATCCTGTCAAAGGGGTTGGTAAACATGGGGATTCAGCATAGCCTAATATTTCTGCCGCACTGACCATCACCCTCATGGCACCGAGATTATCTGAGAACAATTGCCACAGTCTGTCATATCTTAGAGAGAGTTCTTTCGCTTGCGCAGGGGAAGAAATTTTGGCTTGCTTAAATAAGTATAGAGCGGTGAGTGGGAACAAACCTGCTAGGACGGAATACCAAACGTCACATCCTGCTTGAATGCCATTTGAAGCGAATACGTCACCACTAACTCCAATCGTTACATTGCCTGGCAGTAGTTTTCTGAGAGCTTGAACTCGGCATCCACCCTGATCTTCAAATTGCGCACCAGGGAACTTTATTGACTGCACCATTTTTAGCTTTGCAATCTCAGCATGGAGTTCGTGACTAAAGGTAAAATGGGTAGCAGCTGGGTTGTCGTATACACAGATAGGTACCGAAACGCTCTCCGATACACGTCGATAGAGTTCATAGACTTCTTCATCGAATAACCGATGATAAGAAATAGGCGCGAGTAAAAGACCTTTTACGCCGAGCTGCTCTGCTTGCTCAGCATTAGCAAGCACATCCCTTAATCGTAGCGACCCGATGCCAGCCAAGACAGGAATTTCTCCTGCCATTTCAACTGCTGTAGCAATCGCGTTATGTTTCTCTGATGCGTTTAAATACGGATATAAACCTGTTGACCCTAAGGCACATATAGAATCAACCCTTGCGTTAATTAAACGGCCAAGAATCTGACTATAAGCGGTCACGTCGATTCGTTCATCCGACATCGGGGTGATCGGGAAAGCACTGATTCCTTTAAATATCATAGATAAATTCCTTTCATTATGTGTGTTTACCGAGTGTTATGCGACCATAATGAGCCTATCGCAAATACATTAAACAGGATGGTAAAGATAGACAATGATCTGCACAGCCAAGACTGGACACCAAATTAAGTGACTTTCCATACCTGTAGTTATTCATGACTTTCTAATTTAGCAAAGGTACTGATTTATTTTTGTCCAGAAACTTCATAGGCTAAATTTTTATCCGTCACTTTTTATCTCGAAAGCCGTCAACAAAAGTAAGCTATTCCCAACGGATGAAGTGGCAGGGAAGACGATCTTCTTAGCGATCCAGGATGTCTCCGTACAATGGACGATGCCCATATAAGCAAATGGCGACAAGTTCTGAACCGCTTTATAATTATGTTCGAAGACCGATTAACTGCTTATAGGTAACCAGGGCAGTTACAAAGAATCCTTTATATATACAGGCTTTGGGGCTTTATCAATAATCGACTGCACAAATATATCAACGCATTCAGGCGTAAGTGGTAGGCTTAGTGATGGTTCGGTTATCTCAAGTTCCAGCAGCAGCGGCCGACCATTTTTACCTTCAATGAAGTCTAATCTCGCGTACAGAAGTGGTTGAGAAAGACCAAGATTGCTTTGTACTAACCTCAATATACGCTTCGCCAACGCCTTCTCTTCACTATTCGCTTCTTTTAGCTTGCGAAATTCCATGTCCGGCGTTTTAGTCTCACCACGTTGTGCGAGCAAAGGTTCCTTCTTAATCGCATGTGAGTACGTATGATCAAAGTAAATCATGTTCGTTTCACCATGCTCTTCAATCGTATGTAGGTATGGTTGAATAATGACGCCCTTACCTAGTCCTAATAGGTAACGCACATGCTGAGTTATTTTGTCTAAATCTTCGATGGACAGACGAATGACACCGAATGAATAGGCACCAACTGTTGGTTTAATCACGACTTCGTGAACTTTCCAGTAGTTATCTTGAAGATTAGCAACGGCTGCTTGAATCTCAGTTTCTGAGTAGATGATTTCTGTCGGGACAATTGGGACACCCTGCTTCTCGAGTTGTTTCAAATAACTCTTGTCTGAGTTCCATCTGATCACCGATAGAGGATTGAGCAGTACTGAACAATTTTCAACTTGTTGGCAAAATTCAATGAATGGCTCAATTTTCTCCATATAGGTCCACGGTGAGCGCAGGACAACCACATCATACATAGCCCAATCGTGGTTGGGGCTATCCCAAAATATCACATCAACTTCCACGTCAGTACGCTTAAAAGCGTCCAGAATATAAGGCATATCATAGTCGACAGCTAGGCTATCACTATCTGAGACTAAAGCGACTTTCTTTGTTGCGAGCATTTAACTATTCCTTTTACTACCAGGGAAGAAGGGATTCCATGTGAATAAACTGACCACTCACTAAGCTGTCAGCATCAAGTGCCACTTTTATCGCTGTGAGGGCTCCTTCTTTTGGGGTTAACATCCCATCGCCATCGTTTAAGTCGGTCTTTGTATAGCCGGGATGGATGCTATTTACCGTTATCGAGGTATCTCGAAGCTCATAGGCGAGGTGAGCAGTCCAAGAATTGAGGGCACTTTTTGAGGCACTGTACGCTGGTAGAGATTTAAATTCATCCGTGTATGCGTATGATTTGGTGTCACTATGTAACGTCACCGATCCCAATAAGCTCGATACATTGAGGATTTTTCCTTTCATTGAGCGCTTGAGTAAAGGTAAAAAGCTGCGGGTTACGTTTACCGTACCAAACAAATTTGTATTGAACGTTTCAAACCATTTTATGAGTGGTTGTTCAGACGGCGGTGTGCCATATTCTTCAACCCTTATTGCTGCGTTGTTTATAAGTATATCGACCTTACCAAACAAGGTTTCAACGATATGGACGGCTTCTTTGATAGATTTGTCGTCGGTAATGTCCATACATAAGCAATAGACTTCGATACCTTGGAGGTTCAGGTTAGCAGCAGCCTCTTTAATTGCTGCTGCTTTTCTACCAGCAAGCAGTACCTTATGACCTTGCTTGCCAAGTTCTGCTGCAATTTCAAAACCGATCCCTCTGTTTGCTCCTGTAATGAGCGAAATCTGTGAGTCTGACATTCAGCCTTCCTAGCTCTTAACTTTCATAAAGTGAGTTTGTTTCTTCCCTTCTATCAACTTTCCGACGACAATAATGAAACAAAGAGCCAGTAGAAGTGTTAGAAAACTGAGTATCGCCATCCAGTTACCGAAGCGCTGCGCTATGAATCCGGACGTAATTACAGGTATCGAAAATCCGACATAAGAATAGATGTACATGCCAGCCGTAGAGCTTGCCTTGTCGATGTTATGGTTACTCGTAAACTTAAGTAGCCCCGCCATATATGTGAAACCATAACTTGAAAGGCTAGTGCAACTGGCTCCGAAAAGAATGATCGTGATAGATTCATGATAGTAGCCAAGTGCTATGAGGCTAAACCCAAATACCGTAAAGAAACATCCCAATATTAGGCTTGAGTTTGGGTGCAAGCGTTTAGCAATGTGTTGAGTCAAAAAACCAGTGCAAATAGATAGGAAAACCATTAAGCCAGTCCAATCGCTTAAACCCATCTCATTGAGAAGTATTGGTACGATTGCGATGACCATACCCGTTGTAGCCCAAGCTAACATCATGCCTAAACCATACGACCACGTGTTGGTGGGGAAGCAAGGCAATGTAATGAGTTTGAGATTTGGTTTTATGGTTTGGTTGCTCGGCAATCGAACCAGCAACAACAACAACAAAGAAACGAGTAGAAATAGACTGAGGTAACTGTATGGCAGCACTGTCATGCCAGCTACGTTTAGGCTCACACTTGTCGCAAGTGCACCACTACCAAACCCCAACGACGTAGACGCGGCCACTAGCAACGTACCAAATTTTTGTTCTCGTTCATCAATAAGGTCGTATATATACGCTGAGACTGAGGTTGTGGTTAAGGCGGTAGCAACACCCAATAGCAGTCTTGCGACAAATAACGAGGTCCAATTTGGCTGAATGACGAGCAATGCCGTTGCCCCCGCACTTAACAATAGTGCAAGGAATATGGGTTGCTTCCTACCTACTTTATTTGAAATACCCCCTAGCATTAATAGAGTAGGCAATAGACCCAATACATAGGCAGCAAAGGCGATGGCGACCGCCGCGGGGCCCATGTTACTGTTTTCGGCATAAACACTGTAAAGAGGTGCTTGAAGGTTTACAGAGTAGGCCACACAGAACATGACCAACGCCAACACACTTAATGAAATTCGTTTTTCCATACGAGTATTCCTTTCGTTGATAATTATCGTTGATAGCGTTTACATGTCACGTGTACTATTAACATAAATCCAGTATTTAGAGGGTGAACTATGCATTACATTCAGCTGTTATAGACTCTTCGCTCCAAGTTGTAATAAAAGGGTCCGTTTCTTCATTACCAAGTTGATCAAACAACTCAGTAGACAAATATCTTTCTCCTGTATCTGGTGCCATTGCCAATATCACGCTTCCTTTAGATGCAGATTTAGCCACTTCTAAAGCTGTAGCTACCGTTGCCCCGGCAGAGATACCAACAAGAATGCCTTCGTGACGAGCTAAGTCACGTGCCGTCGTGATCCCCAAATTTCCATCAACAGTGACAAGGTTATCCACCACACTCTTATCCAGCACACTTGGTATGAAATCTGGGGTCCAACCTTGGATGGGGTGAACTTTCCATTGGTCCTTTGCGAGGATCTGAGCACCTTTAGGTTCTGGGACGACAATTTCAACCTCCGGTCGTGCCACCTTCAGCATCTGTCCAATACCCGTAAGAGTTCCGCTTGTACCAAAGCCTGTGACAAAGTAATCCAAACGCTTACCAGAAAAATCACTGAGTATCTCACTTGCTGTCGTTTCACGATGATAAGCAGGGTTAGCTGGATTATCGAACTGGCGGGGTCTGAACCATCCATTCTGAGCTGCAAGCTGGTCGGCAATTCGATTACCGCCGCTACTACCTTGTTCACTTGGGAACAAGATGACTTCACCACCGTAAGCGCGAATTAGCTTCCTGCGTTCTAGCGAATATCCATCCCCCATTACGGCGATAAATTTGTATCCTCTGGCTGCGGCAACCATGGCCAAGGCAATTCCAACATTACCTGAAGTGCATTCAATAATTGTGTCGTCTTTCTTGAGCAAACCTTTTGTTTCAGCGTCTAACACGATTGAGAGTGCAAGCCTATCTTTGACTGAACCAGCTGGGTTGAAAGACTCCACTTTGACATAAACCTCGACTCCCTTTGGAGCAAGATTGTTTAGTTTGACAATTGGAGTGCATCCAACAGTTTCTGTTATTGAGTTATATAAAGGCATCTACGTTCTCTCGTTAGTTTTTATTTGAAGGGACACAGTCTTGGTCGTTTCACACTAGCTTCTTGCAACTGATACTGACGCCATTCGAGGTTTTCTTCTTCTCCATAAAACCCCAACTCAGTTGGCATCACTCCGTTGTTGTATTTTTTGACACGATTTCGAATACGCTCTCGAGCCTGCCTGCCACCTTTCGTTTCACCATTAGCGACCATGTCAAAGACCTCCCTTGCGTTAATCACAAAATTAAGGCGTGAGCCGAGATTCCGATTTCTAAGCACTTGATGCTTGTCTGAGCTCATGTTGATAAACAGTTCGACACCATTAAAGCAGTATGTCCATTTAGATGCCTCGGGGTCGATAGGTATATGCCTAGGCCATTGAGCGACATCGTGCTCATGCGTCCAATTTAAGACTTCCCAACCAAGCTTGTGCGGTGCCATTGAAAGTGAAAGGTCCGGAGAAAAAAACACCACTAATGGCGAGAACATACGCTTATTAACTGGAGTGGAATTCAACATGTCCGTATAAGCAATCAGTCCATGCAAAAACGGGTAGTAAGTGTTGTGTTCATCCGACTCACAAAACAGCACTTGGATAGTCTTAGAGTTCCACGCTCTGCGGCTAAACAGGCAAGGGAACTCAGGGGGCGCTGACTCTCTTACTGAATTCTTCCCACGCTTCCTTCTTCCAGTTTGAAAACTGATTCAGTTCTTGCAACAGTTCTGCATGTGTATACAAGGTTTTATGTTGCTCATTAGGCGCAAGAGCCGCAGGGTTAGTTTTGATGATTTCCATGACTTAAACTCTTATTTTTTTTGAATAGCGCATCCACGGCTTGAATGATGAGATCTAGTCCTTCTGTATTGGCTACTGACGAGTGGCTATCTGCACAGAACTCAGCAAGTTCTAAGCCCATAATTTGGTTGTTAGGAAGTGACTCGAATAGATCCAATAATTGGGCGACTTTCAAGCCTCCCTCGACTTTGAAGTCAGCGGAAATCTGCCCCGGGTCCATAACGTCCCAATCCACATGAACCCAGACTTTGGAATCACCAATGAATTTGATGACTGACTCTGGCGTCAGAGTTGAAGGGGGAAAGTGCATGAGACCTGCATTATTAACGTTGTTAAGTTCTTTTTCATCGATGTCATGTACGCCAATTAAAGCAACATTATTAGGTTTAACTCCCGCGCCAAAACCGCTATCCCACAGGCCGCATGTAGCAGCCAATACCATCCCGCCGAGATAACCGGTTTCTGTCGTTTCAGGGGTATTAAAGTCACTGTGTGCATCGATCCATAGGACCTTTATGTCAGGAAAAGTCGATGCAACAACGGGCAGTGTCGCTAAGCTCGCTGAGCAGGTATTTGATGCAAATAGGACAGGGCTATCGCCAGTGGCTAGTAAATGGGAGATTTTTGTCTGCAACAGAGCGAGGGTCTTTCGAGATTCCTGGAGTGCAACACTCCAATCATCCGATTTCGTAGGCGATCGTTGCCCTACGTAGTTAGGTGTAATGTCATAATATAGAGCAAGTTTATTTGCTGTGAGCTTTGCGCCCTCGAGCATACGATCTGCTCTGTCCGCGACACGTCCTTGAGAGCAGAGTATTTGAAAAGGCATTTAGAAAGACGTCAATATATTAAAAATGAAGTCTTTTTATAGCTCAGCTAGATAAATATAAAAAAATAATAATGATTATTTATTATCAAAATAACTTTCAATATTAATTGAATTAATAAAACCCCATATATTATAAGGGTTTCTATTGACTTTCCGTATTCTCGTTTTAACGTGTTGTAGGTGAGTAAATTTGGCCACTAGGCTAGAGGTTTTACAAGACCTTAAATAATTCATGAAATATTAATTTAATAAAACGTGTAACTCAGAAATGTCCGTGCGACCTGAAGTCGTATGAAACGTTGTTCACCACGAAGGGTGAACCATCTGTACTACCAGATGCCCCTAGGAGCCTGAATAAAGAAGCGGCTCTGACAATGTAACGAAGCTTGGTTGTTGACTGAGCTGGAAGAATCGTTAGAGGACGTTCCTCCTGACAACCACAAGTCGGGTGAGTGCTAGGGGGGCAATATGATGAATATAATGAATCCATTTAAGGCGCGTTATATGATGAAGCAGCGGAAGTGGTTAATACGCTGTAGCCAAAAGGCAACGAGAGTCGGGAAGAGATTGGACATTACTCTTTCGTGGTCATTGCACTCTCCGCACCATTGTGGGCATCTTATGTGGACTCCCCATTGTCAACAGTAATC
>NZ_JBGOOI010000105.1:0-10198 GCF_041439605.1 Vibrio sp. 1F169
AAATACGCGAAACGGGGTTGTTCTATCTTTAAATTTAATTACGCAACAAAGCCGACTAACTGGACAGTTCTGAGAGGGGTAACAAGTCGTATCCACTAAATTACACCTTTATGGACACGCCATTGGATTAACCGTATAACTAAAATCATACAAATCAGTTAAAGCGTTCGATTCGTTTATAATGAACGAAAAGGAGAATATTATGCAATCACTTACTGCTAATACAGCTAAAACTAAATTTGGCGATTTACTAATGAAGGCTCAACGTGAACCCGTACAAATCAATAAGAACGGTTCACCGGTTGCGGTGATGATGTCTTGTGAAGAATATGAGCAACTTGAAGCCCTGAAATTGATGGTGGTGAAATCGCGCTTCGAACAAGCAGAGGCCGATGTTCTATCAGATAACCTAGTCGACGGTGACGATTTCATGAATGCACTTGACCAAGGTAAATTTGATTAATGACGCAATATAAGCTTTCTTATGCAGCGCAGTCTGATCTCATTGATATTCGTCGCTATACATTAGAGCGATGGGGGCAAACACAATGGACCACTTACTTTTCAGAACTAAAGTAATCAATGGAATTACTGGCTAGCAATAAGTTGATCGGCATAGAAGTTTCAGAGTTGGGCCAAGACTACTTCCGCTTTCCTTTGAAGCACCATGTGATTTACTACATTCGAAAACAAGAGCTCCTCATTATTGCAGCCGTTTTTGGTAAGCACATGTCTCCCGCCAAGCACTTTTCACAACTCTCTTAACCCTTAGCTTCATATAGTCACGCAGCGTACTCGGCGCTTCACCCTCTCGGCTTGGCCCTTCAGTCTTCCGAGAATCATTCCGTTTTTCTTTCTGGCGGCGAGCGCTTCCTTCGTTCTCAGCGAGATCAACTCACGCTCGATTTCTGCCGCAATTCCTAGCACCTTAGCGGTGATATGAGATTGCCTCGAGCCATATAACTGTAAGTTTTCCTTTGCAATATAGACATTAATTTTCTTTTTCATGCACACTTCGAGTACCTCTAGTACTTGTAACGTTGAACGTGCAATTCGACTGACTTCAGCAAACACAATGCAATCTCCGCTCGTCATCCCCTCTACTAACACACCTAACTTAAGTGGTCGCCATTTTATCTTGCCTATCAAGCCAAAGTGGGCAGCCAAGCACACCGATTTTAAGCATCATCCCCAACGACTCGCCCCTCGAGTTAGAGTTACTCCTACCAGCCCGTTCTGCTGGTTTTGTTCAACAAGGTGATACCGAGCCTGGGTTGCTCATTGCGAATGCGACAGCGATCGGGTTGCAACCTTCAATGTTAAAAGTGTCATATGCCAGTGAGATAAGCACTTCTAATACTAATGAAGGCCCAGACAAGAAGAGTGTTACATTATCGCTTGAGCGTGAATTCCCCCTCGATGATAAAGAACCAATAACCGGACGCTCTCACTCGCTGCTGCTTCAAGCTCAGTTGCAATGCCGGCATCCACCTGTAGTAATCCGCTACAATAATGAAATAAACAACCAAACTGGGAGAATATTATGTTTCCATTTGAACTAAAAGTTAGCCATAGGACGGGACTCGGCAAAAGGCCAGACAGAAGTTTTTTACTTTTACCCAAATTTGGCAACAACCCCTATCCCCACCAACTTACCTCTAGATTTTTTGTAAAAAAGCACATTAGTTAAAAATTACTGTCATTCTAACTATCATAACCAAGACGGATTCCTACCATAAATGACGAGTTTATTCAGGTTACCAGCCGCGGTATTGAAGCTATTGGTCACCCTGGCTAATGCAGGGGCTTGAGGTCTGAACACTCTCCCTGAAGTTGCGGGTAGGTTGCGGACGTAGTTACCTGGCCAAGCAACCACTCTAGTATTTAGATGATTGGCTAAAGCCTGCCCTTGAGAAAACATGCTTCCTCCGGTCGCCCCGAAACAGGTTTGCAAATTAAACCTCTGAACGCTTCGCGCGCCCTCTGGTAGATACTCCGCAAGCCGTCCAGCTGTTTTAAAACCATCTGGCGTCATGGTTAACCCAATCCCCCCATGGCTGTAGACATAATCGTCGGCGCTCCTGTAGATAGCTGCTGTTCTTTGATAACCTGGTGAGCGCTGCCTTGTTATGGTCGTGAGATCTTCAAGAGGGGACCAATGTCTTAACTCAACCATCTCCATCGCTTGGCGTCGTGTAGCCATCAATGCTCTTCTGCTACGAGCCACCCCGATCCCTCTTCCTGCCCCAAACGTTACAAGGCCTATTACCGCCCCAATTCCCGCATTTAAAGCGGCATCTTTGGCACTTGAGCCAGTCGCCAATTCAAGACCAAAGCTAACTGCACTTGACACAGAAGCATCAGCAATCGCGAGGCCCACTTGTACACTGGTTTTTGCTCCCGTTGCTGCCGCGCCAAATCCTCCTGAGATAAAGCCAAGTGCGGCCCCAATCCCAACTTGTTCCCATTCAAAATGCGTATCCGTCACTATCGCACGAATTCCTTCTGCAGTTGCGGAGATGCCCGCCCCTAGAATTGCCCCTACAATCGCCCCTATAATTAAACTGGATATCGCAAACTTTCCGCTGGGATCACGCAAATTCACAGGATCGCCAAAACAATAGCTATAGGAGTTACTCCCTCCCTCTCCAAAAGGACTCAACACATCTGCAGAATGGAAGCGAGTCAAACCTGAACTATAAATCCGAAAACCATTGCCTAAATGATATAGCCCTGAACCAATGTCGCTAATCTCACGTTCGCCATTAAAACCTAACCGACTCTGAGAAAATTTAACAGGCACAATTAACCCTGAAGATTCAAATTTTGATTTAAAGGCTTCGCCAGCTAAGAGAAATCTTGGAGTAAAGTAAATAAACGGGGATAAAGCAGCCAATGAGGTGGAATACTTGATAAAAGTTCTTTTTGATAGATCTATATATCTTTGATTAACACCGGATGAACCATAATTCTTATTCATGATAAACATTTCCTCTATAAATCACGCATTCACCTCAACCTTGTCCATAGGGGGTGTACATTTTGTATTCTGTCGAAATAGTATCATCGCCATGGTGTGAGGTTAGAGTAGCGATAGCACTATGTTGGGCGTTTCCTAGTAAGTATTGATGTTCAGCAAGATGCACCGAGGTATCATAATTTGAAGGGCTGATATTAAACTTGAGGTACGAAGAAATAGTACGGTCCGTCCATAAACCACCCACGTTATGGTAACAAGTGTGCCATCCATCGTATAATTCGTTGACTATCTGGTCACCTTGATAATAAAGCTCCATCTTGGGTTCGTCTTGCCCAATTTGCGCCACTACACGGCCTTGAGCGTCGTATTCGAATTGATAAGACTTGTTGTTAATAGGCAGAGAAGTTGAATTCAATTGACCAAGAGCGTCATAATGATAAAGCGCCCCCCGCTCATCTTTAGTTATGTTTCCTGATGTGTCATAAGTTAAGTTAGCCGATTCAGAGTAGCTAATGTGGGTATTAGAGATTGACGCAAGACGCACCACGTCATCAGTATCATAAGTATATGTACAAATATTGTCGGTACCGTCTGAAAAAAACGTGATAAGTTTGGTTATATTGCCGTACAAGTCATAACTATATTGCTGTCGAATGATTTTGTTGCCAAATGTATCTTTGGGGTGTTCAAAGCCATCACACTGATAATCAACTAGTCGATGGAAATCATCGTATGACATTTTTTCAACCGTTGTTTTGTTGTCTCTTTCGAGTGTCTTTAGGCTGATTTGAAGTTCATCGTTATAAACTTGTTGCAAAGAAAACTGTAATTGAGAGTTTAGATGAACACTTCTTTTCGTTTCTAGTCCGACATCGTTTAATTCTAGTTTAATTTGAAGGTGATCATTTCCCCTATAAGTATCACATCCGACCAAGCGACTATAGTGATCATAATTTAAAGTGCTGAATGTATGGACACTCTCATTATTCGAATCTTGCTTAATATATTCGATATAAAACATTCTTCCGTAGCGGTCATAGCTGTATCTAACGACGTTACCAAAATAATCGTGCTTAAAATCCAGCCTGCCTGAAAGGTGATATTGTTCAAAGCTAAAAAGTCTAACAGACGTATTGGGGAAAAACGCCATCTCCTCTCTCGTCATCCCATCTTTAAAGTACACATAAGCACTGATGAGATTTTTATTCTCTGCACGTACTAGATGACCAGATTTTGCGTCGTAGTGATAGGTGACATTCAACGCTTCGTTGCCTGAAACATTATAGGCCGTGGCTTTCTTCAAATACTTATTGTACGTTATCTCGAGTTCATTACCATCCGCCATAACAACCCTCGTGGGAATTGGAGAAGCCCCGCTAAAAGACTGTTTTTCAGTTCCAGAACTCGACACTTCAGATACCATGCGAGATAGCCCGTCATACACCCTAATCCCAATGGTTTTATTATTAACACTGGTTTCAACAGGCAAAAGATCATGGCTGTAACGGACGTATTTTTTTGATATTTCAAGCGTTTCACCATCGTAGATTTGACGTGTTGAAACAACTCGGTCTGCGGTATCATAGGTGTATTCAACAGTATGACTTTTCTGGTCTGTGCTCGACACCAAGTTGCCTAAGGCATCATAAGTATTCTGGAAAAACGCTAACCGTTTCCCATGACTGTTGAGCAGCTCCTTTGTTAATAAGTTACCCATTAAATCAAAAGAACGAATTTCTGAAAGCAAACCTTGTATCGAATAGTTTATAGTCATCTTGACGGGGTTTTGCTTGATGACTTCTACCCTTCCCTCTGGGTGGGTGATTTTACTAAGGTTGCCTCTGGCATCGTATTCGTAGTTAGTTACCATTGAAGAACTGGTCGAAAAGTTATCAAATTCTTGCTGCTCAATCAATTGACCCAGGCTGTTATAGCTGAGTTCACTCAACACGATGAGTTGACCATTAAGATCACTTCGTTTTGTCTTAATGACCTTGCCTGCATTGTTGTAGTCTTCGACGCTTTGGATACCGGTAGGCTCTATGCTCTTCAATTGATTGAGCCCATCACCAACACGATATACATACTTCACTACCGCTTCATAATCCGTCCCTTCCGCCTTTATCTCTCGAGTCCGCCTACCAAGAAGATCGTATCGACAACTTGAGATAACTCCTTCACTATCGACCCACTGAACGGCTTCACCACTCTTTAAATCATGCTTGACTTGGGTGGTAACGACTAAATTATCATGTGTTGTTAGTGCGCTTGTAATTTCAACATCTTGGTCGGTATAACGGTACGACAAGTCCTTTCGTGAAACAAAATCATTGATAAAAGTAGAGGTTTTTTGTAATTGACCATGAGTAAGCTCTTCAACATTGTTAAAGTAAACATAATCTACACGACTCAGAGAGCTCTCTTCATGTTTAAGGACGACAAAGTTGCCTCCTCCGATGCGGGGTAAGGATTGGTAGGTGAAGACACTTTTCCTCTCTTGTTCATGACTAGTAATAGAGGAAGCTGGCTGGAAAGTTTCTTCCTGCAGGAAGGCAACAAACCCATTAGGCTCTGGAGGGCATGCTTGACCTTCTCCTGAAGAGGTGTAATAGACTCGCTTCGTTTGATCACCATTTATCTCTCGAATTAAGGTTTGATTCCCATAATCATCGTACTGATACTTATGGACAAACGTTCTAGAATCAGAATCTTCATAGTGAGTTTCATGTTTTTCCTTCAGAAATGAGTAATTGGCTGGTTGATGCTCAATACTGGTATTTATCTCCGCGTAATAAACGTACTCTTCTTTTCTGTAAAGAACCTCATTGTGGCGATATTCTATAGATTTTTGTAAATGATATTTATTATAAGACCGTGTTATGGATTGCGTGCTATTTATTTTCTCGACACTACTATACTCATAGTCACTCCTAGATTTGAATAGAGTATCTTCTCCATTGACGAACGCGGCTTCACTAGCAAAACCGAGATAGTTTTTATCTGAATAAGTATAGTTTGTTACTCGGTCAGGTTGATTATTCCCAGCGACAAATCGATGCATAGTCACATAAGGGACTTTACTGACCGGCCCACCGCTCGGAAAGCTGTGCCCTTCATTTTGGTAAGTGAGGATTTCTTTCAGGCCACTGGGATGAGAAAAGACTGTCAGGAGGTCATAGTTAATATTACTCAGGTATTCGTACTCAAAAGTGATATTCGACTCGTCATCAGGTAAATGAAGCGTTGTTAATCTTTTATAAATACCATTGCTTTCTTTATCAACAACCAGTGTTTGATAGGTTTCTCCACCTACAACCTGTGTGACCGTTGTTTTTAAGTCTTCAGACCAATAATCTATCCGTAATTCTCTTCCTGAGCCATCCGTTATTTTCCACAATTTGCTAGTTTGGTCACTCTCTCTATAGTGGAATGTTGTTTCCAAGCCTTGGATGGAGGTGATCTTTTTCAAGGCTCCCGTTTCATAGTCTATCGATTCTACAATCCCACTTTTATAGATAACATTAATTTCATTATTACTGAGAGAATAGAGTAACTTAATATCTTTAATTTTTCTGTATGGGAGTTTATATTCATTAGTCTGATGATTATAAATCGCTTTATAATTTTGGCCTGAGCTCAGGTAAATAATACTATCTTCTTTTTCAAAACGACTTAAAGAAAGTAGCCAGCCTCTCCCAAACCCTTCATCTCGAACACTTTCGGCACGATAGTTTAATACCAAGGAAATGGGAGAACCTACGGTTTTATGTGATAGAAAATCAGCGAGCCTTATTGAACATATATAAGCCCCAGTCCTAGGATCGACACCTGAATTATTAATAATTGAGAAGTTATGTGCATTCGATAAAAAAGACATTTTATTAATCACCTATTAATTATGTTCACTATGTATTCTTCTTAAATAGTACCCTTCCTCGAAATAATCATTGTAGCTAGTTCTTGAAAAACTAAAGTATCCTCTATTGCCAAATTTATCTTCGAAATACACTATTTTTCCATCAGGACTAATACTTTGGTTCCAGTCATAGGGAGGAAATGCTTTAGAGATGTTAGCAGAGTTGCTGCTGTAAATACCGCGCCCAAATGAGCTGACGAATATAATGGCCTCATCTGTATTGAGATCGCCATAGACAACCCGGTCTTTCCAGCCAGTGTCATAGGTAGTTGAAAATGGTATGTTGATATGGCCAGCATCTGTATCATATATCCAGTATAAGGCGGAAGAGGACTGGCTGTTGCTATAAGTCCCCAGCAACCTATGGTGGTCATTATTAAATCTCAGCCCCCCTTCTTGCCAAACTTTCTGGAGCGTAAAATTGTTAGGCTTATACTTCTGGAGATGAAGAATGGCCCCATCACTCCATCCGCTATTGCTTGTTTCGTAGGTAAAATCTGAACTGGTAAAGGTTCTTGGGGTCAACAATTCGACGATGGCAGAAGATTTGTTTGTGGTTCCATTACAAGTATTTTGGGTAAGAGATTCACCAGTGATATTATTGGTGGCCGTCGCTTGGACACACAGATGATAAACATCTGCACGGTTACCTGAAACAAACTTAGAAACACTCCTATAGCCTTCTCTTCGTCTGTTTCGGTTACTTCCATCCTCAAGCCTGATATCTAATACATACCCGCTGTGAGAATCTGAGACGGAGAGCGAGTCAATCGTTTCCGCCGTATAGAGTTTTTTGAGACTTGCATTGTCAAACGTGTAATTAGATTTCAACTGATAATAAATTTCAATTTCGGCCTGCATTCTATTATTGGCGTATATTTTAGAATTTGGCGATAAATTCACATAGGTGCCTTCAAGATAAAGCCTCGAAAAAGGTTCCTCTCTAGGTCCAGTGGAAGAGCAAAAAGCGCTATTAATATTAAATAAAAAAGCGAGTAAACATAGTTTTTTAAATGAATTTGTTTTTAGAAATTTCATATAATATATCCCATATTTGACCACCATGACAATATATATTTAATCATTATTTTTATAATAATTAATTTATAATTTATAATGAAAAATTTAGAAAAGCGCAGTAATAATGTATGTACAGAAGAGAGTTTTAACGAATCCCGCCCTCTGGCCAACTTTGAGTTCAAATGGAAAAACTTCGCCCTAACCTCCTTCTTTGGTGTGTTCGCTGGTATGCCTCTACGACTTTGAGCTCTGCCAATCTAAGTTATACGTTGGCCGAACACGGCATCCTTGTTAATCGTTCTACGATTTACAGCTGATTGGGGTCTTGAACACATTTCCCCGAAAAATTCATCCTCCATCTAATTAGTAGACGATTTGGGAATCTTGCATGCCAATAGCGGAACTGGTTACATCTCAACAGAAAAATGTCCTCAGCAGTACTCATGTTCTTTAGGTTTGAAGCTCGTTACTTGATGGATTAGAGGTTGATATCGAAAGGGAAGTCCCACAAGATCCGTTGAGAGCAGTGTTTTATTTTCTCATTAGTTGCTCCCAGCCAGCTTCCATGACAGTAACCATCAACGATCTCATATGTCGTTTTTTTCTTTTTCCTATTTTGCTCAGAACCCCAGCAGAACACATCACTTGATTTGGCATTCACACATGCTCAGTTTGTTACGGTGTTCACCTTAACTTCGCCGATCCCGCCTAGAACCTCTCCCTTTAACGCCCTCCTTAATTCGTGAAAGGGCGACCTTAGCCTACGTCAGACGTGATAAACTTTATAGCTCTTAGTCTTCTACAACGGCAAAAGGCAAATAATACGCTCCTTTTTGCATAACTTTTCGGCATAATTAAACCTAATTCTAGGTCGGAAAACCCCAAGCGGGCTAATTGAACTGGCCCCAAGTTTAGAGAAAGCTTTACCTGCCCTGATTCGAAAAGAAGAAATCTGAGGGTTGGGTGGTAACACTCACTCAATTACGACTTATGTCTTCCTCTGGCATAGAACTAGCAGATTCTCCCACTAAGTATTAGGCGAGTCCCTCTGCCGTGTATTGGACTCGCCCCGAAGGAGCCTCTGTCGCGTTTCAACTTCGCTTTCAACTTCGGATTAAAGAAGTTATTAAAGCCTTGGTGAAGATTAAGCACAGATTGCTGGAAGGCGATTGAATCATATTACTTCAACCATTGGTATTTACGCGATTTCTTGGCAACTGCAAGTAGTGGCTTGATGTCCTTTTTAGGATTCAGCGTGACACCATGCTTGCGGTGCATATGAGACTTTAAATGTAGAGCTTTGTTATACGCTTTATAGCTATAACAGTTTCAACCGACTCAAATCTGTGCGTACCAGCTGTAACGAAAAACTCTCTGGCTATATCTATTATTCTCGTGGCTTCCTCGCCATTCAAAAGCCTGCAGGCTATGCCGATAGGCTTTGTTGCGTAATTCAATAGAACTAAATCAAGAACCTACGATCTGATCAGCTACCTCCACTCTCACTCGTAGCTCTATGCCTAAACCTCGTTACAAAACAACTAACTGGAAGCAATACAACCAATCACTCATTAACCGTGGCTCTCTGACCTTTTGGATTGATGAAGAGGCGATTAGCGGGTGGGCGCAAAGCAAACAGAATAAGCGCGATAGGCCACGTCGATTCAGTGATTTAGCTATCACGACAGCACTCATGGTGAAACGCATGTTTTCTATGCCACTGAGAGCGTTGCAAGGATTTATCAACTCGATATTTATACTGGCCCATGTTCCATTAAGCTGTCCGCATTACACCTGCATCAGTCGTAGAGCAAAGCAAGTTGAGGCCTCATTTAAGACAAAAACGAAAGGAGCGATACAGCACCTAGCCATTGATGCGACTGGCCTAAAGGTTTATGGCGAAGGTGAATGGAAAGTCAAAAAACACGGGACAGATGGCAAGCGTAGAGTCTGGCGAAAGCTTCATATTGCCGTCGATACAAGCACTCATGTAATTATTGCAGCCGAGCTAAGTTTATCGACGGTTAGAGATGGGGAAGTACTCTCGAACTTACTGAAACAAACACGCCGAAGTATCCTTGAGGTGTCTGGTGATGGTACTTACGACACGAGAGCATGTCACGCTGCTATTAAGATTAAGCGAGCCGTTGCGCTTATTCCCCCAAGAGAAGGGGCTGCCTTCTTGGAGCGTGGTCATCCTCGAAATCTCGCAGTGGGTTGCCAGAAGTTATACGGCTCAAATAAGTATTGGAAAGAGCGGTATGGATACCACAAACGTTCAT
>NZ_JBGOOI010000106.1:0-10129 GCF_041439605.1 Vibrio sp. 1F169
ATTATACGGCTCAAATAAGTATTGGAAAGAGCGGTATGGATACCACAAACGTTCACTCTCAGAAACAGCGATGTATCGAGTTAAACAGTTACTAGGAGGACGATTGAGCTTAAGAAATTACAATGCGCAGGTGGGTGAGACTTACGCGATGATAAAAGCGTTGAACAAGCTTACTGGGTTAGGTATGCCTAAAGCTTGTCGTATTGACTAAGAAACACACGAAACGAAGTAGCTCTATCTCTAAATTTAATTACGCAACAAAGCCTATCCTCGCCCTAAAAGCGGGCGAGGATTTACGGAGAAATTGCTAACTGGAAATTGAGAACCTCAAAATTATCCTATAAAATTTATTCCTAACGAAGCCGTAAATTCCACATGCTTCCAGCTCGATATAAATCACGATCATTTTTAATCCGACCCGGGCGACTTGCCCCTCCCTCCTCTCCTCGACCACCTACAACCATAGCTAACATTTCTAATTCTTCTTGCGATAATAAAGGATGATTGTCAAATATAACTCGTTTCATTATTAAACTCTTAATTTAAAATTAAACAAAAGAAATTAATTCTAAATTATGATTACATTTAAAAAATTAATTAATAAGTTAATAATTTAATAAGTTAATGTAAATTATATTCAAAAATAAAATAACCTTGAATTCTAATTTCAGCACCGAGCCTACTGCATAAATACAACGTTGCTCATCTTCTTTGAAAATAACGTCTAACGCCCAGGACTCTGGTTCTCAATGTGCCAAAGTTTTCTTGTCGCTCTTGAGCGGCTTTGTTGAAGCGCTCATTTAATCGCCAATTTTGAGTTGAGAGCCTTTTCCTATATTCTTATCATACCTTGATGTATTCACTCTCATAATCATACCTTACAAACACAATCAATCCAGGCGTCAACACTTCAAAAAAACACCTACCGACAAACCAATTATATTGCGTGACCGAGGGCGGATTGATATCTGATTATCAGGCGACACTATGGATAATTGGCAGAGTGAGCAACGCACTTATGATGGAACAGGCTCATCCCCCAAATACCCTGATAGCACAATAAGAGCGTGCCATTATTTGAGACTGGTCTTCAAACAGCCCCTACGCCAACTTCAAGGTCTCATCGATAATCTATTAAAAAGAATGGGGTACGCAGATCTAGCCTGTCCAGACTATACCTCTCCTTCTAAGCGCTTATCTCAACTAGGTCTTAAGAAGCCCGCATTCAAATCCACATATAAACCGAATGAGGGGCCGTAGGGGCACTGTGTGAAAAAATTGATATAGATGCAGACCATGTTTCAGCCGATAAAATGGACGATACCGAGGACGTCTAGGACGCATTATCGAGCAAATTTCCTGAAGCCGATAATCATTCCTCCCAAAGATAATCTGTTTGCTGACGACGCTCGCAATCCTAAAAGGATGAGAAATTTAGTGGCGTATTCTGCATTAGGTCCCATACGGTGGCAAAAGACAAAGCAGTATGGCAAAAGGAATGTGTCAGAGAATGCGATGCAACGTTACAAAGCCATTATAGGTCCCCAATTACACAGTAGATACTTTGAAAACAACAACAGGAAATGATGCTAGCGGCATGATTTACACAGCTTGGTATGCCCGACAGCTACCGAGTCGCTTAATGATGTCAAAAGACAAAGTGGGTTGAGTACTGCAACAAAGCCACGAGAAGTCGAGAAACAACGTTTACTTCAAAACTAAACGAGACTTCAAGGCGGCGATAGACCAATTTTTTCTCGTGACTCTTCCAGAGATGGCAGGCTCTTTGACATCTCAGATTAATGATAATTTTCAGGTACTCAAACCTGCACCTTCAAGTTGATTCAATATATATGTGCTGTGGGTGAGCTTTATTCTGTCATAAACATCCAATTTTAAGGCGAGTTATCTATATATTTGTGCTGCTGCTTGCTTTGACATCAATTATTTTACCTCTTCTTTATTCAGAGAGCATTAACATCATAATTATCTCTTTCAGTTTGGCTTTAGCGACCTCTTGCGCCATGTAATGCCTAACTAAAAGCAGTTAGGTGTTGAAAAACCCATCCTTCGATAATTAGTCTCAAGAACATCCGAGATCATAAAAGCAGTAACCTTCTTTATTTCACCTCCGCCTTTCTTTAAATCTCGAATTATCTCCCTACCATTTTCAACACTCGCTCTTTTAACCGCTCCCGGTCTATTAAGCCTAGTATTAACAATGTTATCGGGGTCTGACATCACTTGAGATATGCTTCTTTTTTCTAATGCAGTCCAATCCTTAACCTCACTAATCACTACATTTTCACCTTTATATGAAGTTGAAAAGTATAATTTATTAGAATCTATTACATCTGAGCCCAAGGTATCAGAGGCACTTTCTAAAAAATCGTCATTGAACTGCAATGCCTCTGTTACGCTACTTTTAGTACTTTCATTTGGAAATGGTATTTTACCTTCCTCAATATCAGCTAAAATATTTTTGTTCTTTTCAAGCATACTTTTTACATTCTCATATAGCTTTTTCCTAGCTTCTGAATGTTCCAAGGGTTTATCTAAAACTAACTTTTCAGTAGAGAAGCCGACTTTTGAAAGCCTTACCTCCCCATTTTGAATTATTATTTTCGGCCTGATCGAGTCTAATTCACTTGGATTTATTTTAGTTACATCAATTTCAAGACTCCCAGACATCGAGCTAAATGAAATTGCAGAGAGTAGCAATATCAAAAATGTATTTATAAGATATTTAATTTTATATTTTCTTCCCATCATGATTCACCTCTTCAAGGAGTAATTGGTCTATGGTAATCCGGGGAAAGGAGAAGCCAACCCATTGTAATTCCCCTCAATAACATCAGAAACTACAAAAGCGGACATTCACCTAACGTTCGGATTATTGGACTTAAAATCTCTCACCACACTTCTACCTGTTTAGCACTGCACCTTTAAGAACCACATTAGTATTTACAATGTTGTCTGGATAACATGACGCAAGAGAAATACGCTTGCTCTTAACCTTAGGTCGCTCGAACGTTAGACATCAAAATGGATTATCCTTTGATTTAATTAAACTAGTGCCTCTTCCTATAGTCTTGATTTTTAGTTAATCAACTCAAAAAATCATTTTTAAAACTTTATCTAAGATACTTTTTCCCTGCTCCCATCACAATATTCGACCTAATTGGCGTGATGCAGGCGCATGGGTGGTCCTGTTTGAGAAACAGGAACCCATAAATTGATAGTGTCATCAAGGTACCTAATTATTTTATTATTATCTTCATCTAAAAAAGGAGTTGAGTTAAATGCTAGCCAATCAAAGTTTCCGCTTGAATATTTATGTACTTCTTGAGAAGAGTAATTTACGAGTTTACTGTTTTTATTTAGCGCAACCAGGTCGTCACGTAAATCGCTCAAGATTACAGCAGCGGCTTCATTTTCCCAATCACTTAACTTTTGTAGTTTCTTCACGTAATTATCGATTAATGCGCCCACAACGTTAAAGTAACTATTTTGAATAGAGCTAGTCATTTGAGCATAATCAATGAATCGTAATGATGTCTCATAGTTATCACCACCTTGTAGGCTCATTAATGAAACAGCATCATTTAATGCAACATCTACCTTTTTCTTTAGGCTTCCATCAGCCACATGTTTATCGATTTTCTCAATAAGCGAATTTAATTTTTCTTGACTGATTGGCTTTAATGAAATTTCTGATTTATCTACTAATTTAGTATTAACCAGGTCTTTAGCTGCATGATAAGAACTCATAATTTTGTTTTTAAGGGTGGAATGTTCCTCTCCAATTTTCGAATATGCATCATTAATTAATTTTGTAAACTTGGTCTCATCAGTCACATCGACGCCTTGGCTAATTAGTGACTTTGTTATGGCAAAAACAAATGGAGCAACATCAATTTTGGATTTAATATCATTCATGACAGAGCCTTGAATTATTGAGCTTTCAATTGGCATAAATATCGATATAAAAATAAGAAAACCTTCTTCAACCTTTACCTCTGAATAATCAAGGTTTTTCAAAATATGATGCCCAAAATATAACCAAGAATAGTATTTTTTTAGAACATCATTATATGGGGTTATCATTGATTCCTGAAGACTATGGATAAATTTTGTATCTGTAAGCATATCTTTGAATTCAACAACAAGATGATCGCTATTGTCATATATTACATCTACTGTTCTCTCTAAAACTGGGAAAAATACATCATTCAACCAACGCATATTTGGTATTGCAACATTTTTTATCGATTTTGAAAATCGGATGCTGTTTGTGCCTTCATATAATGGATGGAAATTTGCATTATTTAATGGGACATGTCCGAAACTACTTATGTATTTCTTCCCTGTCAATGAGGTTGAATACCAGTATTTTAAATTTTCCTTTAATCCGATTAGGTGGCTAATAGTTACTGGTAATTCACTGGAAACGAATTGCATGGTTATTGGGGTGGATACTGTGTTATCTTTGAAATATTTATCTACTCTATTAGAGTAATTATCATTAATCAATCTATATGCTAATTTGTGGAAACTGTTTTTATATAATTCAACTGTTAATTCTCCAAAATGTTTATATTCATAATTATAAATCTCATCATTATCACCTCGGATTATTTTTTTAAGCTTTAGTAGTGATGCGTCTGTTTTATCAATTGCTTTTGAGTAGACACCCATCAAAGTGCGATCGGACTCTTCCATCTTGTTGATGACCCCAGCCATTTTTATATCACCATAAATTGCAATCCCTTCAGCGATGAGAACACCTATAACTGGGTTTATAGCTTCCGCAATTGACTCGGAGAAAATTGAGCCGATAACTTCCCCTGCAATTTCCGGTGCTATGTAGGAGCCCAAAAGAACGGCACCACCAGTGATTTCATCAGCATTTTTATTTTCTATGCCGTCAAGCAATTCTAATCCACCACTTACAACGGCAATAGCTCCACCAATTTTCTCTGCCAACTCCATTGCTCCGGTTTCAAATTCTGGTATAACCTCACCAATTTCTTCATTAGTAATCTTTTGGCCAATGGGAGTTTCTTTTTCTGATATCGGTGAGATGTCCTCTTGAAAATCATCAACCTCTTTTTCAAGAGTTGTAGTTTTACATGCTTCCCCCTCATCCAAAAGAAAATAGAAAGAGTTAGCACTATTGGCAAATAATACCGCTCCGATTGATAGTCCAATAGTGCTTATTTTAAACTTCATTGTCCATTCCCCCGCCTAAAATATGATTTTTTGAAAATTTTTATGGAATTAAAAAATTGGTAAAACTGACAATAGACTATTTCAATCAATCAATAAGAACATTTAAATAATTTATGTTTTATTTATATTGAAAAATTATCATCCTTAATAATTCAAGGAAAAAGCATGAGCCACACCAAGAGAGTTTTTGACTCTGAGTTAAGTGAGAAAGAGCTTGCGGTTGAAAATGCAGCTAGAACAGTATTAGTCAAAAACAAGATTATATGTAGCAAAGCGGAAAGGGCTTTCAATAAAGGAAAGACAAAGGTGTTTGAAACATTATATAGTTCGTTAACTTTACCCAATTACATTCAAAGACCTTTCAGTTATGACGTAAGTGTTGATATAGGGGCGTCAACGCCAGTGTTTCCACTTAATGAAAGTAGAACGTCCAATACGAGCCGATAATGACGAGAGAAGATATGCGCCAAGCACTCTTCGAATACATCGAGGTTAATTATTACCGAACAAGAAGGCACAGGGCACTTGAATATCTAAGTCCAGTTAATTTCTTGTCACTTAGCAAACCAGTCAGTCTGACAAGTGTAGAGCACCCTTATCAAATAGGAAAACACTTATTCATATGAAGGTAAGACAACTTTTCCCTCACCAAATTTTTGTGAAAGAAAAGACTCTACAAACAGTTACGCTTCCCCAATTTATAGACTCGTCGAAAAAAGATAGATAAGGTAAAGACTCATTAAAACAAAGAAAAATCCTGCAATTTTATTGCCCCACTGTTCAATGTATCTTGACACTATATGTGCCCGCATCCAGTAACCAATGACAGCATACATCGAAAGCACTAGTGCCGTCGAAATACCGACAATCCCCAAACAGATCATATAATCACTGATATTACTATTCGTAAGGTCAACAAAACTAGGTAAGATAGAAGCATAAAAAAGGATAGTTTTTGGGTTCCCCATAGCTATAGATAGCCCGGCAAAAAATTCCTTTGTTGATAAATCAGACGTTGAGATATCGGTTTCACTAAAATGAGGAGAAGCCGCCATAATTAGACTATAGCCTATCCACCCTAAGTATATGGCACTAACAAATTGTACGAAGTGATAGATTCCTTGGACGCCGTTCTGAGCAAGTGCCGTATTGATGCTAAAATATGCAATGCTAAAAAATAACATAGCACCTATGACAATTCCTAAGGTCGTTATTAAACCCGACTTAAGCCCGACCCCCATACTTTGAATCATCACTAGCAACACACTTGGACCAGGTACTATTGATAGTAGCGTAATTGAAGCTGTAAATAATAAGATTGTGGTAATGTCCATGCCATTGCCTTTTAATGGTCTGTGCGTACGTAAACCCACATAGGCTTAATATCTGCAACATGAAAGCCAAACTTCTCGTAGAATCTAAATACTTGATTATCAACAAGTAAAGCTTTTTCGCTTGCCATAATGTTCCACTAAGTTTGATGCTTCCTCACTCAATTCAAGCCACAAATTTTCTGGCAGTATATCGGCGATGCAAACCAGAGGCTTTTTTGAAAATTGGGATTGAAGCTTACAAATATCTGCTTGAGTTAAACTGTCTATAAAATTCTGAAAAGCAGCGTCAATCCTTGATTGTCCATATTGCATGATGAATGTATCCTCATAAATTAAAGTTTTCATGCTAGATTCGAGTTTATAAAAATCAAAGAATAACGCTTAAATTCCGTTTTTTAATGAGGGAAGATAACTATTTATCCAAATTTATCTGCAAATGAATAAACAATTTATTACGTCTGAAAAATATACCTTTGCAGTCATCTCTTAAGGCGCGACCCAGAACAACGATAACAATACAAATATAACTAGTTGGAGTTTCCACTCAAATATCCTTTGAAACTATAATAATGACTAAAATAAATGTGACGACTGTAGTCATCTTGATAAAATGCTTAAAACCCATCAATTAAACAATTAATTTATGATTTAATTTATTCCCCTCGGTTTTTTGCGCAACTCAATGGAAATAAGTCAGCAACCTATGATCTGAGCAACTACCTTCACTCTCCTTCTTAGCCTCATGGATTGATGAAGAGACGATAAGCAGGTGGGCGCAAAGCAAACAGAATAAGCGCGGGAGACCACGTCGGTTTAGTGATTTAGCTCTCACGACAGCGCTCATGGTGAAACGCGGCCACTGAGAGCGCTACAAGGATTTATCGACTCGATATTTAGACTTGCCCATGTTCCATTAAGTTGTCCGCATTACACTTGCATCAGTCGTAGAACAAAGCAAGTTGAGGTCTCATTTAAGACTAAAACGAGAGGAGCAATACAGTACCTAGCCATTGATGCTACTGGCCTTAAGGTTTATGGCGAAGTTCTTCCGAACTTACTGAAACAAACACGTCAAAGCACCCTTGAGGTATCTGGTGATGGCGCTTACGACACGAGATCGTGTCACGCTGCTATTAAGATTAAGCGAGCCGTTGCGCTTATTCCCCCCAAGAGAAGGGGCAGCCTTCTGGGAGCGTGGCCATCCTAGAAATCTCGCAATGGGCAGCTAGAAGTTATACGGCTCAAATAAATATTGGAAAGAGCGGTATGGTTACCACAAAGCCTATCAACAACTCAAAATCAAAAAACGGATAATTATTAATTATTAATTACCCTTCAACCTCTTGCGATAGCTGACAGGAAGAAGCATAAAGACGTCAGGTTAATAATCGCCCCAATAATGATGAAAACATCTCAGCGCATTCAAGCCGACCGCATTGTAATAATTGAAGGAACTAAAAAGATGTCACTACGTTACGTCATATTGACGTATTTAAATGAAAAACCCCACTCAGGTTACAGCGTCACCAAAGAAATCAACCAATCCCATTATTGGAGCGCCGTCCTACAGCATACTTATCGAGAGATTAAGGTATTGCACAAAGAAAGATGGATAGAAGCGCATGCGAACTGTGCTTCAAAAGGCAACGCTTTCACTATCACCGAACTTGGTAAACAAGCGCTAATTAACTGGCTATCGACACCGGTGGCCACCTGTCAGCATAGAGATTCGTTTTGTATAAAATTGATGAATCATTCTCTCGCACCAACAGAATTAAGCCGTGAGATAGACCTCAGCATCAAAACCACCCTCACGGTCTGTCAATATTACGAACGAACCTTGAAACAACCGCAATTAAACGCTCGTCAAACCCTTATCCTCAAAAAGCGACTCGCAGAAGTTCAATTGAATTTGGATTGGTTCCAAGACATCCAGAAGACCTTGTTTTGAAAACGTCCACTCAAAGCAAAGTCGTTAAAAAAGAAATTGACCACATCGCCAAATACATTACACCTCAAGAAGATGAGGCCCCGTCAAGCACGCACCCAGAATGAACTTGAAGAGAACGACATCAGCCAAAATATTAAAATAGTGGGATTGATTCATAATAAGGAGAACACCTCATGGACAAAAGAACCGTACCAGCCCATCAGCGCATGGAAATACCGCTTAAACCCAACCACGCCTTACCATATCCAAGTAAAACCGTGCCAGAAAAATTAAAGCAGCAGACCAAAGTTCGTCGCCGCATTGAAGACATCCTTGAAGCCCAAGAATTTGATGCGCTTTGGAAGGATGGGTGAAATAGAAGACAATAAAGCACGGCCGCTTTGTCGCGTAATTCAGTTGAGAGACCATTTTTCACCGTTTGATATGCTTTTTAATCAATACGACAGGTTTCAGGCATCCCAAGCTTCTACAGCGCTTTGAGCATGTCTAAGTTTATGAAAGTAAACGTTTGTGATAACCAGACCGCTGTTTCCAATACTTATTGGAACCGGACACCTCCGGGCAACCAGCCGCGAGATTTCGGGAAGGGGATGAGCTCAAACGCGAGTTTAATCTGAATTGCATAGTAACAAGACCTCGTGTCATAGCGCCATCGCCAGATACCTCTATGAGACTTCGGCGTGTTTATTTGAGTAAGTTCGGGAGCACTTCTCCACCGGTAACATTAGATAAACTTAACTCAGCAGCAAGGATTTTCGGCGTCTTGGTATCGACCGCTAAGTGTAACTTTCGCCATACTCTAAGCTTCCCATCTGAACAAGGTTTTTTACTTCCTACTTACCTTCACCATAAACCTTGATGCCTCTCTACTCAATGGCTAGGCACTGCATTGCGCCTCTTGTTTTTGTTTTAGATGAGATATCTACCTCTTTTGCATGGCGAATGATACTTTTGTTATGTGGGCAGCTCAACGGAACATGAAGCTAGCCTAAATATTGAATCGATAGACCCTTGCAGCGATCTCAATGGCATAGAGAAGACTCGTTTCACCATTAGCGCAGTGGTAGTAATAACTAAATCACTGAATCGACGTGACCTACCACGCTGGTTCTGTTTGCTTTACGTCCCCCCACTTATCGCCTCGGGACCTATCAGAGCTAATAGGAACTAATACAGGTAAAGGAGACCTCTTTTTATTTGTACTGCAATTTATCTAACTCATAATTGTCCGTGCGACCTGAAGTCGTATGAAGCGTTGTTCACCACGCAGAGTGAACCATCTGTATCACCAGATGACCCTAAGATCCTGAATAAAGCAGCGGCTCTGACAACGTAACGAAGCTTGGTCGTTAGGCTGAGCGGGAGCAAAATCGTGAGAGGATGTTCCTCCTGATAACCTCAAAATCGGGTGAGTGCTAGGGAGTCAATATGATGAATGTAATGTGAATCCATTTAAGGCGCGTTATGTGATGAAACAGCGGAAGTGGTTAATACGCTGTAGCCAAAAGGCAACGAGAGTCGGAAAGAGATTGGACAAGGCTCTTTCGTGGTCATTGTACTCTCCGCACCATTGTGGGCATCTTATGTGGACTCCCCATTGTCAACAGTAATC